>JAJFUG010000031.1 GCA_021372515.1 bacterium | reverse complement strand
GGCCCGCACCAGCACCGGAAAGGTACTGCAGCCCGGCCCGGATGGCCTTTTCGCCCAGGCGGGCGCGGTCCGCAGCGCGCTGCATCACCACCAGGGCCGCGCCGGTGAACGCCGAGTCCGGGAACCCGGTGGCCAGCGGCTCCAGCACGCGCACCGCGGCGCTGTCCTGGGCCCGCTGGTACAACAGGTTGCCCAGTTGGGCCAGGGTGACCCCGGTGTAATTGGAGACGGGGTATTCGACGATCAGGCGGCGGAACGCGGTCTCGGCCGTATCGGCATTGCCCCGTCCGGCTTCGAGCAAGCCCATCAGGTAGAGGGCGTAGGGCTTGGCCTCATCCCGGCCCGGCTGCACCAGCACGCGTCCCACCACCTCAAGCGCGGTGAGCGTGTCTCCACGCTGGGCCTGACGCGCCGCGCCGCTCAGAAGGCGCAGGCTCTCCTTGGAGGCCGAAAGCGGCCCGGCCAGGGCCAGAAGCGCCAGGCTGACTATCAGTATCGATTCACTCGCTTTTCGCACTTTTCACCCGCTCCGCATTCAATCCGCCGCCCGCTCAGGGCGCGGCAGACTCGCCTGTACTTGTAAAATTCCCGTCGAATCGTTAGCTTATGAGAACAAAACACGCTTATCCCGTGCGCCGGAGCGGAATTCCAACCTGCAGCCGCCCCGCACAGGCTGTAAACCATCGTTCCGGCCCGCCGTCCGGCTGCCGGAATGACGAATATGTCTACATATTTTATACGTCACCCGCGCGGTATAAATTCACCCCGCGCGCTGTCAGAGCCGCCGGCGGCGTCATCCCGGTGGAAACGGCGCGGGAAGCGGCCCAGGCCGCACTAATTATACCGGAGATCGGGTAAAATTGCAAGCGGGCTCTCCCCCGGGCAGGCCCGCGACCCAACGGAGGAAGAAAGAATGAAAGTCACGGTCCTTGCCGGCGGTACGAGCACTGAACGCGAGGTTTCGCTCTCGAGCGCAGCCTGTGTGATCGAGGCGCTGAAAAAAAGCGGGCACGAGGTGACGGCTCTCGATCCGGGCCAGAACTGGCAGGCGTTCGACCCGTCCGCGGCCCCGCTGACCCTGGAGCGCAAAAGCTGCACTCTGCCCCCGGCGGAGTCGATCAAGGTGCTGCAGGGCGGACAGATCGCACTGATAATCATGCACGGCGGCCAAGGTGAGGACGGCACCGTGCAGGCCGTGCTGGAGCTGGCCGGAGTGCCCTACGTGGGCAGCCCTCCGGGTCCCAGCGCCATGGCCATGGACAAGGTGGTGAGCAAGCAGCTTTTCGCCGTAGCCGGTGTGCCCACCCCGCCTTACCTTCTGCTGGACAGCCGTGAGCGCGACTCCTGGCCCGCCGCAGTGGAGGCGGCCCTGCCGTCGATCGGACTGCCGGTCATAGTGAAGCCAGCCGACCAGGGTTCCACGATCGGGCTGGCCCGCGCCGCCTCGGCCGCCGAAATCTTGGCCGCGGCCGAGTCCTCCGCCGCCTACTGCCGCCGTATCCTGGTCGAAAAATTCATCCGCGGCCGCGAGCTGACCGTGGGCGTGGTGGCAGGCCAGGCTCTGCCGGTGCTGGAGATCATCGTGCCCGGCGGGCTGTACGATTTCCAAGCCAAGTACAAGAGCCACGCCAACCGCTACATCTGCCCGGCCGAAATTCCGGACGAGGCCGCCGCGCGGGCCCAGGCGCACGCCATGGACGCGTTCCGGGTCCTGGGCCTGGAGGACTACGCCCGGATCGATTTCCTGCTGGAGGACAGCGGTGCGCTCTGGTGCCTGGAGGCGAACAACCAGCCCGGCATGACCGACAGCTCGCTGCTGCCCAAGGCCGCCCGCGTGCTGGGCCTGGACCTGAGCGGCTTATTGAAGCGCCTGATCGAGCACGCCCTGGCGCGGCGTGGTGTCAAATGAAACGCAACACCCGAGGAGGGCGGATTGAGCGACAAGCCCCTGCGTGACATACAGAGCGAGACCGACCACCGCAACCTGACGATCCAGAAAGTGGGAGTCAAGGGCCTGAGCTACCCGATCACCGTGCAGGACCGGGCCAACGGCAGCCAGAACACGGTGGCGCGCATCCAGATGTCAGTCCTGCTGCCGCACAGTTTCCGCGGCACTCATATGAGCCGGTTCATCGAGATCCTCAACCGGCACCGGGGCGACATCGCCGCCGACAACCTGCACGAAATACTGGCCGAAATGCGTCAGAAAATGAACGCCGAGGTGGCGCACATGGAACTGGAATTCCCCTATTTCATCCAGCGGGAAGCCCCGGTCTCCAAGTCGAAAGCGCTGCAGGAATACCTCTGCCGCTTCATCGGCTCGCTGGGCAGCGACAGCCGGGACACGGATTTCATCCTGGTGGTCGAGGTGCCGGTGACCACGCTCTGCCCCTGCTCCAGGGAAATTTCCGACTACGGGGCGCACAACCAGCGCTCGGTGGTGCGCCTGAGCGTGCGTTTCAGCGAATTCATCTGGATCGAGGACCTGGTGGAGCTGGCCGAGCAGTCGGCCAGCTGCGCGCTCTATCCGCTGCTCAAGCGCCGGGACGAGAAGTATGTCACCGAGTACGCCTACAACCACCCGCGCTTTGTGGAGGACGTGGTGCGCGAGGCGGCCCTGCGCCTGGAGAACATGGCAGGGGTGAACTGGTACCGGGTGGAGGCCGAAAATTTCGAATCGATCCACAACCACAACGCCTACGCCCTGATCGAGAAAAACGACAACCCCTCGTCCGTCGCCCGCTCAGGCACACAGTGACACGCTCCGCCGCCGGCTTTGTCCTGCCCGGCCCGCGCCGGTCCCGCGCGGACCGGACGGCTTAATCGCCGGACCCACCGCACGGCCGCACCCGATCGGTTGTGAAAAGGTTGAAAAAACACAGTTGCGTTTCGGGAAGGGCGGTTGTATCATAGGCTGCGGCTTCATTCGGTCCCTTCAGGATGATTTTTGCGAGATCCGGCCCAAGTTGAAAAATTCCTCATCTTGACGGTTCAGGGGCTCAAAAAGCGGATTTTCGCCCGAATCAGGCCCGAAAACAGAGAAAATTGCGATAATTATTTGCTTTCGGGTTGTGTTTTGTTGTTTGTTTCTTGACACAAAACCCACCCGATCCAGCGAAAAAGCGGTTCTCGCACCACAGTCCGCGAAAAAATTCTTGACAAGCTCTTGCGGCAAGCTTAAACTTTTGGCAACTCCTGCCAGATTCGCGTCGAAACCGTGTCCCACCCGCACGGAGATATGTCATGCCCAAAAAAAGTTGGACAATCCTGGTTGTTCCCCACGATGAAATCCGGGTCCGCCGGCTCAAGATTTCCTATTGGTTGGTAGCCGCCGCTCTGACGTTCAGTTTTACATTCCTGGCCGGCATCGGGTATCTGACCGTAATCTCCCTCAATAAAGAATACAACCACCTGAAACTCATAAACCTTCAGCTCGAAAACCAGCTCCTTACTCAAAAACTCACCGGTGTCGAACAGAAAATAAGCGGCCTGACCCAGCGGATCAGCGGTCTGATGGACGAGAACCAGGTTTTCCGCCGGATCGCCGGGCTGGACCTGCTGGACAACGAGGTGCGCGAGGTGGGTGTCGGCGGCGCGTACATCGGCAACTATGACGAGCTGTTCGAGCTGAACAGCCAGGCTGCCCGTCAGATCTACCAGCAGCAGGACCAGGTGGATGCCCTGTTGCGCAAGTCCGACCTGATCAAGCAGAGCCTGGACGATGCGATCCAGAGCATGCAGTCCAGCGCAGACAAGTGGTCCCATCACCCGTCGATCATACCCACCAAGGGTTATATCTCCAGCTTCTTCGGCCGCCGCGAGCACCCGATCTACCACAACTCCCAGTACCACAACGCCATCGACATCTCGACCCGCATGGGCGAGTCCATCATCGCCCCGGCTGACGGCCGGGTGGTGATGTCCAAGCACCAGGTGGGCTACGGGCTGACTGTGGTGGTGGATCACGGCTACGGGATCGTGACCAAGTACGCGCACCTGTCGAAGAGCAATGTCCGGGTGGGCCAGGAAATCAAGCGCGGCGACCTGATCGCCTTTGTCGGCCAGAGCGGGATCACCACCGGACCCAACCTGCATTACGAGGTGGTGGTCAACGGCGTTCCGCAGAACCCGCTGGACTTCATTCTCGACAACTACATCCCCTGACCCGTCGGCCCGCACCTCGGGTGGGCATTCGGGCCGTGGGTCTTGACAGAAGGGGTTCGTTGCCCTATCTTGAAGCGTCCCAGGTCCACAGGACAGTCGCTCGCTAACCCCGTCAGGACCGGAAGGTAGCAGCGGTACGCTTGTAGTGATTGTCGCTGTGGGCAGCCTGGGACATTTTATTTACAGGCATTTTCTTTTCGCTCCCCCCCAGGCTCGACCGAAATTCGCAGGCCGTTTCCGGCCGTTTCCTTGAGTCGCCTCTGATGTTTCCCGCAACCGGCCCGCCGCTTTTCCGGACCGGAGAAACTATTTTCCCGGAGAGCCGCAATGTTCATCCTGCATTCTTACGCACCGGCGGTGGCTTTGTGTGTGGTGACCATGCTCTGCTGGGGTTCCTGGGCCAACACCCAGAAACTGGCCGGCCGCACCTGGCGTTTCGAGCTGTTCTACTGGGACTACGCCCTGGGTGTGCTTCTGCTGGCCCTGGCTTTCGCTTTCAGCCTGGGCAGCCTGGGCCGCGAGGGACGGCCGTTCCTGCAGGACCTGTGTCAGGCCGGCTCATCCAACGTGATCTCGGCCCTGCTGGGCGGGCTGGTGTTCAACGTGGCGAATATCCTGCTGGTGGCGGCGATCGACCTGGCGGGCATGGCGGTGGCGTTCCCGGTGGGGATCGGCCTGGCCCTGGTGATCGGCGTGGTCAAGAGCTACGCGGTCAACCCGGTGGGCAGCTCAACGGTGCTGTTTACCGGAGTGGCGGTAGTGGCCGTGGCGATCATCCTGGACGCCCTGGCCTACAAGCGCCTGGGCGGCGGCTCCGGCGGCGGCAAGGTGAAAGGCATCGTGCTTTCGGTGATCTGCGGGATCATGATGGGCTTTTTCTACCCGCTGGTGGCCCAGGCCATGGCGACCGATTTCGCGGCGCCCGAGGCCGGGCTTCTCACCCCCTACACGGCGGTGGTGCTGTTCGCCCTGGGGCTGTTCCTGAGCAATTTCATCCTCAACACCCTGGTGATGCGTTTCCCGTTCCGTGGGGAGCCGGTGGCCCTGTCCGATTATTTCAAGGGCTCGTTAGGCGTACACCTTACCGGAGTGCTGGGCGGAGTGATCTGGTGCGTGGGCATGAGTTTCAGCATCATCGCCAGCGGCATGGCCGGCCCGGCGATCAGCTACGGCCTGGGCCAGGGGGCGACCCTGGTGGCCGCGCTCTGGGGCGTGTTTGTCTGGAAAGAGTTCGCCGCGGCGCCCAAGGGCACGGGCAAGCTGCTGACCGGCATGTTCATCCTGTTCGTGGTCGGTCTGGCCCTGATCATCTACGCCCGCACGGCGGGCGTGGCCTGAGCCGGTCAGAGTGAGTCGACCAAGGCCGTAAGAAATAGTTCGATATGCAGGGGCACGGCGCGCCGTGCCCTTTTTATTTGGACAAATCCCCCCGGTCCCAGCAATGTCCGGTTAGGTTTTTGCGTAGAATGTTATGGGCGCACACAGTGTTCGTATCGGAATGACTCGATCCTGGGTCAAAGCCAAGCCCCATGCGGCTGACAGGCCGCCGCTGTTGCCTTTGGGGGCCGCACCTGCCTGAGCCTCCCGCCAGGGCAGCGTGTAATCGAACGTGAAACGTCCGGGGCTGTAATTGCCGCACGGCCCGGCGGCGATTCGCGGCAGCGCCGCCGCTGCATCGCGGCAGCGGAATCAAAGCGCCGGGCACACCACCGCCAGAAGAAGAGTCGTGGTGCGGACGAGTTTGCGGCCCCCGCTGGCTTTGTTGCTTTGGCCGAAACCAAAGCAGAAAAGGGTCTTTCGGCTTCTCACTGCAAGTTCCTAACCGGACATTGCTGCCTCGTCCCCCTTACGCCGGGCCAGGCAAAAAAAGGGGGCCGCCCCGTTTCGGGCAGCCCCCGGTTGCGTAACGATATCAGCGTGCACTCAGGCCAGGGCTATATCCGCCACCTGCGGATGGGCCATGCGCTTGAAATCGTCATATTTCATCCGCATAACTTCATAGTGGCTGCCCCCGTCGAACGCGATCTGCTCATCCAGCTCCAGATGGCTGTCCACCCAGGTGGGCATCCCATACAGCTCGCCGAACGGCGGCATCGCCCCCAGCTCGCAGTCGGGGAACAGGTCGCGCAGTTCCTTCTCCGTGGCCAGGCGGGGGTCCTGCATCTCGGAGGCCCGGGAGAACTTGCCCAGGTCCACCCGGTGCGGGGCCTCCAGCACGGCCATCACGTACCGGTGTCCGTCGGTGAGGATCACCGGCTTGGCCACCTGTCGCCCGGTGGTGTGGATACTGGCCGCGGTTTCCTGGGCCGTATAGGTGACATTGTGCGGCAGAATGTCGTACTCAACGCCCTCGTGGTTCAGACGTTCGATCAGTTTCCTGGACAGAGTCATCGTCGCGGCCCTCCCGCGGTTCAGGCCGGCGCGGCCACCGCCTCGTGCATCACCGGCTCGCCGAACTCATCGAACCGGAACAGGCGGAACGCCCGCTGGCCGTTGTAGTCCAGGACCCGCAGATCATCGCTCTCGCGCAGGTCGCGCAGCACCACGTCGAAATGGCCACCGTAGCGCTGGCGCGCCTGGTCCAGCGGGATCTCGAAAGCGAGGAATTTCTCGATCCCCTTGGCGGCGAGCTTGTCCAGCAGGCCCTGGTCGGTGAGTGACTGGTGGGATGTCAGGATCACCAGGGGCGCTCCCCCGGTGAACAGCAGTGCGGCTTTCATTTGCCTCACCTCCCGTGCAAAGGTGAAAGGCGGCGTGGGAAACAGGAAGATCCAGCGGGGACAGGCGGCGGCGCTCCGTGCAGGTGCGGACAACTGCCGCCGCGGGGCCTCAATTAATTGTATGTCGGGCCGGGCGGGTTTTTCAAGGTCTTGCCGGAAAAAGATTTAACGGCCGGGGAGCTATGCTTTCAGCCTATAAAACAAGACGGGGCAGGCCCCACGGCCCACCCCGGCTCAAAAAGCTTCATTGTCCCGAACCGCCTCAACCTCAGGCAGAAAGCATCTCGCGCGCAGCCAGCAGGTTCTCGCGGGTGGCCAGGCCATGCGGGCAGGCTGTCTGGCAGGGAGCGTCGCAGCCGGCGCAAGCCAGCGGGCGGACGCCCTCGTCCAGAGCGGAGTAGCGGGCCATGGCCTCTTTCTCGAACCCATAGTAGCGGAAATACATCTGGTAGCGCATCACGCTGGCGACATCCACCCCGTTCGGACACTGGGCGGCGCAGGCGCCGCAGTAGCGGCAGTAGCTGTTCTCCACCGCAGCGCGGTAAATCTCCAGCAGGTCCCGGTCCTGGAACGAAAGCTCCTTGCCCACCGCGTCGGAATAGTTGTTCACGTCGTCGAACGAGCGCACGGCGCAGCAGACCGAGCTGATATCCTCGTTGGTCAGGGCCCAGCGCACCACGGCCTGGTTGTACTCCAGGCCCTTGCCGGCCAAGGCTTTCACCTCGCTTTCACGCGAGCCGGCCTTGGTCTTGAACACCACGACGCCGAGGCCCTTTTTCCTCGCCTCGGCGAACAGCTTCTCCTGGCTGGAGTTCTCCATGAAATTGTACTTGCACTGGATGATCTCGTAATAACCCAGGTCAATGGCCTTGCGCAGCACGGCCTCCAAGCTCCCGCTGTGGGTGCTGACCGCCAGGTGGGCGGCCTTGCCGGCCTTTTTCATGCGCTCGAAAGCCTCCGGGATGGCCGGATTGGCCGCCTGCTGGGGCTCATCGCACATGTGGGCCAGGAACATGTCCACATGGTCGGCGCCCAGGTTGCGCAGGCTGCCCTCCAGGTTCTTGACCAGGGTGTCGGCATCCACCTCGCGGTTGCAGTTGCAGCCGGTGGAGAGGATCAGCTTGTCGCGATGCTTTTTCACCGCCGGGGCGATCGCCCGCTCGGCCGCGCCGCTCTGGTAGTCGGTGCAGGTGCAGACCAGGTTGATCCCGCGCTCCACGGCGGCCTCCAGCACGCCCGCGTTCTGCCAGCCGTAGGTGCCGAAACTCACCTCGCTGGCATAAAGACCGGTGGCGCCCAGGGGTCGGTATTTCATGGGGAGAGCCGCTGGCTTGCTTTCGGCCTGGGCCAGGGCCGCCGCCGGAATCGCTCCGGCAGCGAGCAGTCCGTTCCGGAAAAACCCACGACGGTCCATGCGAGGCTCCTTTCGTGAAATCTGTCCGGCGCGGCAGGCAAGTGCCCGGGCGAATGGCCGGACTTGTTGTTGAGAGGACGGCTGGGGGAAGTCAGCCCTGCACTTCACAAAAAAAGTACTCTTTCCGCAACCGGCTGTAAAGACAATTTCCTTGCCTGGCGCGAGCATTCTGCCTAAATAATATATTCGCCCAGCGAGCAGGCGACCGGTGCGGCCGCGCGAGTGGAAATCCTTTCTTTTGCATCCAGTGTTGCGATTCTGTCCGGACGGCAGTGACTCATCCACTCTTTTCCTCCCGGAGATCCCAGATGGGCAAAGACGAAGGCTCGGTGGCAGGCGGTCGCCTGCTGTCTCTGGATGTCTACCGCGGCTTCACCATGTTTTTCATGGCCTCGGCGGGTTTCGGTTTCTCGGTGCTGGACGGCAATCCGGCCTGGCAGTGGCTGGCCAACCAGGTGGAGCATGTCGAGTGGGCGGGATTCTCGGTCTGGGACCTGATACAGCCCTCGTTCATCTTCATTGTCGGGGCGGCGATGCCGTTCGCTTTCGCGATCCGTGCCTCCCGCGGCCAGAGCCGTAGCCAGCAATTCTGGCACGCGCTCAAACGTTCGCTCCAACTGCTCGTCATCGGCTGCGTGATCGTGGCCATTCACAAGAACACCATCCTGGTCGATCTGACCACTGTCCTGCAGCAGATCGCCATCGCCTATTTCTTCGCTTTCTTCGTTCTGGGACGCGGGACCAAGGTCCAGATCGCCGCCGCCCTGGGCATCCTGCTCGTGCACACCCTCTGCTTCGTGCTCTGGCCGGGAGTCGGGCCGGGCGGCCCCTGGGCCAAGAACGCCAATTTCGCCTCCGCGGTGGAGCAGTGGGTATTCAACCGGACCGACGGCGGCGGCTACACGGCGTTCAACGCCATCTCGTCCATCGCGACGGTCATCTTCGGCATCCTGGCCGGCGAGCTGCTGCGCCGCGACATCCCGGCGGGCAAGAAAGTGCGCACCCTGCTTATCGCCGCTGTGGTCTGCCTGGCGCTCGGGGCGGCGCTGTACCCGGCGATCCCGCTGGTCAAGCGCATCTGGACCGCCTCCTGGGCCATTTTCGCGGCCGGCTGGGCCTACCTTCTGCTGGCCCTGTTCTACTGGCTGATCGAGGTGAAGAACATCCGCCGCTGGTCTTTCATCTTCATGGTGATCGGGATGAACTCGATCTCGATCTACGTGTTTTTCCAGATGCTGCGCGGCAACATCAACAACTGGCTCTGGACTTTCAGCGGCCCGCTGCTCGGCCCGCTGGGCGTGCCCGGTCAGATACTCCAGTACTGGCTGGTCCTGGCCGTGCATGTCTACGTGACCTACTGGCTGTACAAACGGAAAATATTCCTCAAGGTGGGCTGAGCCGGACCGTGTCCGGAGCCTGTCGGAGTCAACCCATACAGGAGACCGATTATGTCCTTTCGTCCCGCTTCACGCGTGTTCGCCCTGACCGTGGCCCTGGCTGCCTGCTTGAGCACGGCGGGACTGTATGCCGCCGAGGTGATCCTGCCCACCTCGGTGATCCGCGACAAGGTGCACGGCGGCTGGGTCGGGCAGACCGTGGGCTGCACCTACGGCGGGCCGACCGAATTCCGCTGGCAGAGCACCTGGATCCAGGATTATGTCAACATCGAGTGGAGCGACAGCTCGCTGCTGCGCGCCTACCGCGACCATCCTGGCCTGTACGATGACCTGTACATGGACCTGTCCTTCCTGGCCGTGTTCGACTCGCTCGGCCCCGAGGCCCCGACAGACGTGCTGGCGGGCAAATTTGCCAACGCCGGGTTCACCCTCTGGCACGCCAACCAATCGGCGCGCTGGAACATCCTCAACGGGATCATGCCCCCGGCCAGCGGCTACTGGAAGAACAACCCCCACGCCGATGACATCGATTTCCAGATCGAGAGCGACTTCATCGGCCTGATGTGCCCGGGGATGCCCCAGACCGCGCTGGATTACGCCAATCGCGTGGGCCATATCATGAACTACGGCGACGGGGTCTACGGCGGAGTGTTCGTCGCGGCCATGTACACCCACGCCTTCACCGAGAACGATATCGCACGGGTGGTGGAGCTCGGCCTGGCCAGCCTGCCCGCGGAGAGCCGCTATGCCAAGTGCATCAAGGATGTCATCGCCTGGCACGAGCAGTGGCCGGATGACTGGCGCCGCACCTGGTTCGAGATCGAAAAGAAATGGGGCTCCGATATCGGCTGCCCGGATGGCGCGCTGCAGCCGTTCAACATCGACGCCGTGATCAACGGCGCCTACATCGTGGTCGGCCTGCTTTACGGTGACGGAGACATGGGCCGCACCATCGACATCTCCACCCGCTGCGGCCAGGACTCCGACTGCAATCCCTCCAACGCCGCCGGCATCCTGGGGACCATGCTCGGCTTCTCGGCCATCCCGGAACAGTGGAAACTGGGCCTGGACAAGGTGGAAAACCTCAAGTTCAGCTACAGCGACTACAGCATCGACAGCGCGGTGGACGCCACGCTGCGGGTGGCGGCCAAGATCGTGACCGCCGCCGGCGGCCGGACCGACGCCGACTCCTGGATCATCCAGACCCAGGAGCCCAAGGCCCCGGACCAGGTGGAACTCGGCTTCGAGGGCCTCAAGCCGGTCGAGCACCGCGAGCTGCATCAGGACCTGACGAGCCCGGTCTCGTTCAACCTGGAGGGCAGCGCGTTCGTGGTGGGTGGCCGCATGCAGGGTGACAGCGCCGAGGCGCGCTGCGAGGTGCGGATTGACGGCAAGCTGGTCGAAACCGTGAACATCAAGGGCAACTACCACGACCGCCGCGAGCCGCTGTTCTGGAACTACGACCTGGTCAAGGGCAGCCACACGGTGGAGCTGCGCCGCGTGGAGGGCAACGGGGTGCCGCGCCTGCAGTGGGTCCTGATCTACCAGTGAGTCCAGTCCGGAACGCCGTCCGAGCGTCGTTGCCGGAAAAAGTGTCGTTCGGCCCTGTAGGGGCGGGTTTGAAACCCGCCCCTACATTCGTTTGCAGCCGGCAGCCGGCGGAGGACAGCGCAAAGGCAACTCTTGCATATCATGCTGTTCTCCAACGATTTACAAACAATAAACTCGCCCTTCCAGCCCCCGGACCGGCGCAGGAATATGTTGCCAAGCCGGGCGGTATGAGCTATTTTTCATAATAAGGGAATCGGGATTCCGGCAGAGGGGACACTATATTGAGCTATCTCGTTCTGGCGCGGAAATACAGGCCGCTGGTTTTCGGTGACATCGTGGCGCAGCAGCATGTGAGCCGCACCCTGGTCAATGCGATCGCCGGGGGGCGGATCAGCCACGCCTACCTGTTCTCCGGGCCGCGCGGGGTGGGCAAGACCTCCACCGCGCGCATTCTGGCGCGCGCGGTCAACTGCCTGAGCCCGGTGGGCCAGGACCCATGCAACCAGTGCGAAATCTGCCGCGAGATCATCCAGGGCAGCTCGCTCGATGTGCTGGAGATCGACGGGGCCTCGAACCGCGGGATCGACGAGATACGCGACCTGCGCGAGCGGGTGGGCTACAGCCCCAGCCGCAACCGGTACAAGATCTACATCATCGACGAAGTCCACATGCTCACCCAGGAGGCGTTCAACGCCCTGCTCAAGACCCTGGAAGAGCCGCCCTCCCACGTGATTTTCATTTTCGCCACCACCGCGCCGCACAAGGTGCCGCCGACCATCCTGTCGCGCTGCCAGCGTTTCGATTTCAAGGCTGTGCCGCCGGCCGAGATGCAGGCCCACTTGCAGGGCGTGTTGAGCCGCGAGGGCCTGTCCGCCCCGCCCGAGGTGCTGGAAATGGTCACGCGCAAGGCTGGCGGCGCGATGCGGGACGCCCTGAGCCTGCTGGACCAGGTGATCGCTTTCTGTGGCGTCGATTTCACGGCCGAGCTGGCCGCTCAGGTGCTGGGGGTGTTCGACAGCGAGCTGTTCCTGGAGCTGTCGGGTCTGCTGGCCGAGCGGGACAGCCTGGGCGTGGTGGGGTTTGTAGACCGTCTGGTCGATAGCGGCGTGGACCTGGAGGAATTCTTCCAGGAGCTGACCGCCCACATTCGCAACCTGATAGTCCTGCGCCTGGGCGCCGACCCGTCGCGCCTGGAGGACATCCCGGCCGCCTACCGCGAGCGTTACGGCGAGCTGGCCGGACGTTTCGCGGTCGAGGACTTGGTGCGCTCACTGCACCTTGTGCTGGGTTTCGAGGAGACATTCAAGCGCAGCTCGCAGCAGCGTATCTGCCTGGAGCTGCTTCTGATCCGTCTGGCCCTGCTGGAGCGCAGCGCCGATATCGCCGAGCTGATCGCCCGCCTGGAGTCCGAAAGCGGCGCCCCGTCGGCCGCGGCCCGTGCGCGGACACCCGCGGCTCCACCTCCAGCGCCGCGCCAGGTGCGCGACAGCGGACAGCCGGCCGCAGCCCCGGCAACCGGTGTTCCGCCTAAACCCGCGGCGCCCGTGCGGCCCCAGGTCGAGCGCAGCGCAGCCCAGTCCGCACCCGCGGCAAGCGCACCCGCCCCGGAGGCCACACCTCCGGCAGCGGCGAAGCCGCAGCGGATCGAGTATTCCGGCCCGGCCGACCTGGAGCTGATCCGCCGCCACTGGCCGAAGATCGTGCAGCAGGTGAAGCTTAAGCGCAACGCGCTGGGGCTGGCCCTGGGCGCGGCTACGCCCGGCGCTTTCGACAGCCGGCGGCTGAGCCTGGACATTGATCGGACACGCAAATTCGATTGCGAGAAGCTGCGCGCGGCCGAAAACCGTAGCCTCGTCAGCTCGATCCTGGATGAGATACTCGGCCTGAGCGGCCTGGACCTCGAGCTGCACCTGGTGGACAGCGCGCCCGGCCCCTCCGGGGAGCGGCCCCCGGCCTCGGTGGATGAGAGTCCGGCCGCGCAGTCGTTCGAGATGCTCTGCCGCACCGACCCGGCCCTGTCCCGGGTCAACGAGTTGTTCAACCCGGAGTTGATCTGACTTTCGAGACTCACCCAGTCGTCCGCGCCGCTGTCACGGGGGAACGGACGGCAATCTTTCAACCCGCTTCGCAAGCCGTGTCAACGGCGGGGATGAAAAATGAACAACATAACGCAACTGCTGCAACAGGCTCAGAAGCTGCAGGGACGGTTCAAGCAGATGCAGACGCAGATGGAGAATCAGAAAATAGAGGGCGCGGCCGGCGGCGGCATGGTGCGCGCCGTGGTCAACGGCAAGCAGGAGTTGCTCGAAATACGTATCGACCCCGACATTCTCGACCCCAAGGACCCCGAGATGCTGGAGGAGCTGGTGACTGCGGCGGTCAACAACGCCCTGGAAAAAAGCCGCGCCATTCTGGGCGAGGAAATGAACCGTCTGGCTGGCGGCATGAGCCTGCCGGGCTTTCTTACGACCATGTTCGGCGGCTGACATGTCGCGCAGCGTGGAAAAGCTGATCAGGTCTTTCTCTCGCTTGCCGGGTATCGGCGAGAAAACAGCGGGACGGCTGGCTTATTTCCTGCTCAAGGCCCCGGACGAGGTGACGTTCCAGTTGGCCGATTCGCTGCGCGAGCTGAAAGAGAACGTGTTTTTCTGCTCCCGCTGCCGCAACATCACCGAGACCGACCCCTGCGAGATCTGCGCCGACACGCAGCGCGACCGCGGCCTGCTCTGCGTGGTCGAGGAGCCGAGCGACATCCGGGCCATCGAGGCCAGCCGAATCTTCCGCGGGATGTACCACGTGCTGGGCGGGCATCTGAGCCCGCTGGACGGGGTGGGGCCGGAGCAGCTCTCGTTCGACCTGCTCAGCCGACGGTTGGAGGACAGGGAGGCCCCGGTGCGCGAGGTGATCGTGGCCACCAACCCCAGCGTGGAGGGGGACGCCACTGCGCTCTACATCCAGCGCCTGATCGACGGGCGCGGCATCCAGGTCAGCCGGATCGCCTGCGGCCTTCCCGCCGGCGGCCATCTGGAGTACGCCGATTCTTTCACCATCAGCCAGGCCCTGCGGGGCCGTCACGTGCTCGACCATGACTGAGACAAAGAACAATAACGGGGCGTCAGCGGCCCGCCCCAACGGCAACGGCCTGCTGGGCCACCGTCACCTGCCCAATTTCCTGACCCTGGTGCGGATCGTCCTCTGCCCGGTGATCGCCTGGCTGATCCTGAGCGGACATTCGCTCTGGGATTTCATCCTGGCCTACTACCTGTTCGTTGCCGCCGGCCTGACCGACATCTACGACGGCATCCTGGCGCGGCGGCACCAGAATATCACCACTTTCGGCAAGCTGGTCGACCCGGTGGCGGACAAGCTGCTGCTGGCCGCCACCCTGGTGCCGTTCTACATGCTGAGCGACCGGGTGTACGCGTTCCAGTACGTCACCCTGAGCGTGCTGCTGATCCTGCTGGGCCGTGAGCTGCTGGTCACCCTGCTGCGCTACTACGGGATGTGGACCGGCCATATCTTCGCCGCCAGCCGCCTGGCCAAGTTCAAGACCGCCAGCCAGATGTTCTTCATCGGCTCGGTGATCGTGCAGGTGATCCACGGACGGATGATCGAGTTCCACCCCGATTTCGCCTTCCCCTGGTTTGCGCCGCTGCACCACTGGCTCAACCGGATTACGATCCTGGCGGTCGTGGCCCTATCGCTGATCTCAGCCGCCGAATACGTGATACGCAACCTTCCGATCATCCTCCGGCGGTCCCGCGCATGAAATTTCTGGTCAAGCTGCTCGCCTCGGGCCTGGGCAGCGGGTTCAGTCCGCTGGCTCCCGGCACGGCCGGCTCGCTCGTGGCCGCTGTCATTATCTGGCTCTGCGCCGCCTGGTGGAGCCTGCCCGTGGCCCTGGCCGCCACTGCGGTCGTCTATTTTGTCGGGGTGGCGGTCTGCACCCGGGCCGAGAAGTACTGGGGCCACGACAACGGCCGGATGGTGATCGACGAGGTGGCCGGGATGGGCCTTTCGGCGGCCTGTATCGACGCGCACTCGGTGGTCTGGCTCGGAGCGGCGTTCCTTCTGTTCCGACTCTTCGACATTGTGAAGCCTTTCCCCGCCCGCCGCGCCGAGCACCTTCCCGCCGGCTGGGGCGTGATGACCGATGACATTTTCGCCGGGGCCTGGGCCCTGCTTGTCATTCTGGGGTTGAAACTATGGATGTGACCATTCTGACCATCGGCGCCGAGATACTCAAAGGGCGCACGCTCAACAGCAACGCGCAGTACATCTCGCTGGCCCTCAACGCCGGCGGTTTCGCCGTGCGCGAGGTGCGCACCGTGGATGACAACGACCCGGCGATCCTGGGCGCGCTGGAGGAGGCTTTCCGCAGCGTGCCGGTGATTGTCGCCACCGGGGGGCTGGGCCCCACGCGGGATGATGTAACGAAAAGCGCCGCCTGCCGTTTCTTCAATAGGGGTCTGGTGCAGGATGAAAGTGTGATGCAGCACCTGAAAGCCCTGTTCGCCCGCATGGGCTACGGCTGCATCCCCAAGAGCAGCCTGGGTCAGGCCCTGGTGCCCGAGGGGGCGACTGTCCTGCCCAACCGGCGCGGCACCGCGCCGGGTCTGCTGCTGGAGGAGGCCGGGTGGATGCTGTTCCTGCTGCCCGGCGTGCCGGTGGAGATGGAGGTGCTGATCGACGAGCAGGTGGTGCCTTTGCTCAAGCGGCGTTTCGGCGGCGAGGTGCGGCCCTCGGCGGTGGTGCGCACAGTGGGGATCGGCGAGAGCGTGCTGGCCGAGCGCATCGAGGCGGGCCTGGCCGAGGCGGACCGCGAGTACCTGAGCTACTATCCCAAGGGCGGGCTGGTGGATGTGGTCATCTCGCCCCCGCCGAGCCTGGCCGTCGCGGACAGCGGCACTGTCGAGCGGATCGCCGATCACGTGGCCGCGGTGGCCGCGGAGGGAGTATACAGCCGCGATGAGCGCGACCTGTTCCAGGTGGATGGCGACCTCCTGGCCGGGCGCGGCCAGAGGCTGGCCCTGGCCGAAAGCTGCACCGGCGGCTGGCTGGCGAAGACATTCACCGATGCCCCGGGCAGCAGCCGTTACCTGGAAAGCGCGGTGGTGAGCTATTCCAACGCCGCCAAGAGCACGTTCCTGGGGGTGGAGGAGGCTCTGATCCAGGCCCACGGCGCGGTGAGCGAGCCGGTGGCGCGGGCCATGGCCGAGGGCGTCCGTCAGCGCGCCGGCGCGGATTACGCCCTGTCGTTGACCGGGATCGCCGGGCCGGGGGGCGGCAGCCCCGAAAAACCGGTGGGCACTGTGTTCATCGCCCTGGCCGGACCCGGCGGCACTGCGGTGCGGCATTTCTCCTTCGGCGGCGACCGTGAGCAGGTGCGCTGGCGTGCCGTGGTCAAAGCGGCCGAGTTGCTCTGGCGCACCCTGACAGAGGCTGAAAAATAATTACTCTTTACTTTTCAGGCATTTAATTATAGGTTAATCTGTATTGCGCGTTTCAAGGGGAACTGACGGGTGGAAGTTCAACCTTAACACACAAGCGAAAGTTCACGCCGGTCAAATATATCGCCCGGCAAAAGGAGGTAAAGCATGCTACCGAACATCGGCACCAGCGAACTGCTCGTAATCGCGTTCATCGCTTTGCTGCTTTTCGGGGCCAAACGCCTTCCCGAGATCGGCACCTCGTTGGGTAAAAGCATCCGCGGGTTCAAGAAAGGTCTGAAAGACCTTCAGAACGAGCTCCCCGGCGCCTCCGACGAAGACTACCGGGATGACCGTCCCCGCTACAACTCCGAAAACAGGTCCCAGCAGCAGCAACAGCAGGGCGGCCAGCAGAACAGCGCGCCCCGCAAGGACGAGAACAACTGAGTCGACCCTCACCCGTGCAGCCCGGCCGGACTTTCCAGCCTCCGGCCGGGCTTGTCATGGAATGTATCTGCCTGGTTCGCACAGGCCTCAAAAAAGCCTGTACATCACTGAATCCCTGTCCGTCCGCCGGCATTCTGCTCCCGGCAAAAGAAAATGAAAATAGCGCTGATCGGTTACCCACTCTCCGGAAAAACCACTGTCTTCAACACCCTGACCGGCCTGCACGCCCGGGTGGATGGTTTCATCACCAGCGGCAAAGAGGCCAATGTCGGGCTGATCAAAGTCCCGGACAGCCGCATCGACCGCCTGAGTGAAATTTTCCAGCCCAAGAAAACCACCTTCGCCGAGATCAGCTTCGTGGACGTGGGCGGGATAACCGCCACCGGCACGGGCGGGATCGACGCGCAGAGCCTGTCGTACATGCGCACGGTGGACGCGTTCACCGTGGTGGCCCGCGCCTTCGAGGACGAGGCGGTGAGCCACCCGCTGAACCGCATCGACCCGGCGGCGGATGTCACCTCGCTGGAAGAGGAGATGGCCCTGTCCGACCTGATGATCATCGAAAAGCGCATGGCCCGGCTGGAAAAAGAGAGCAAGCGCGGCTCGGCCGAGCATGCGCTGCTCGAGCGCTGCAACGCGGCCCTGGGCGAGGGCAAGCCCCTGCGCGAACTGGGCCTGAGCGAGGAAGAGAAACGCCTTCTGGCCGGGTTCCAGTTTCTCACCCTCAAGCCGCGCCTGGTGCTGATCAACACGGGTGAGGGCAACCTGGAGGCCGATCCGGCGCTCAAAGCACGCTTCGGCGGCGAGGCGATCTCGTTCTGCGCGGCCCTGGAGCAACAGATCAGCGAGCTGGGGCCCACCGAGCAGGCCGAGTTCCTCGAGGCGATGGGCATCGAGGAGCCGGCGCGTCACAAGTTCATCCGCGCCGCCTACGCCCTGCTCGACCTGATCAGCTTTTTCACCGTGGGCAAGGACGAGGTGCGGGCCTGGACCATCGACCGGGGCACGGATGCCCTGAACGCCGCGGGCAAGATCCACTCCGACATCCAGCGCGGGTTCATCCGCGCCGAGGTGGTCTCGTACGCGGATTTCAGCGCCGAGCCGAACATGGCTCGCATGAAAGAGCTGGGCAAGCTGCGCCTGGAGGGCAAGACCTACCCGGTGCAGGACGGGGACATCATCAATTTCAGGTTCAATGTCTGAGGCCCCGGCCCCGCCACTCCCTGGCCGGCTCCTTCAACCTCAAGTGAGGGAAAAACGATGAAGACATGGGTTTGCACAATCTGCGGCTACCGACAGGACAGTGAGGAGCCGCCCGATTTCTGTCCGGATTGCGGCGCTCCCAAAGACCGTTTTGTCGAAATCTGAACTCTGGGGCTCATTTCCCGGCCGGAGCGGCCAGCCAGGTGTCCTTTAGCAGCCGGGCGTCGTCCTCCAGGTTCGGGCTTTCACAGACCAGCCAGCCTCCGACCTCGAATTCGCGCAGCGCACGCATCAGCGCCACGTATTCGAGGTCGCTTTCTTTGAGTATCAGGTGGTTGCGCTCGCCCTTGGCCGTGTAGTTGATCCCCGAGACATGCATGTGCAGGTGTTCCAGGGCCTCGCGTCCCAGGCTGCTCCGTATCGCCTCCAGCGTGGCGCAGAATTCCTCGTAGGTGTTCTGCTTGCCCCCGGTGCGGGCGTGGTAGTGCGAAAAGTCGATGCAGGGCCGCAGGCCGGGGACCTCCGCGGCCAGGGCCAGAAGGTGCCTGAGGCTGCCGAACTGGCTCTCCTTGCCGGTCAGCTCGGGGCTGACCCTTACATCGGTAATCCCCTCTGCGGCCAGCGTGTCGAGGATGTTCCGCAGGGCGTCCCGCACCACGGCGTGCACCTCGGCCTCGGAGTTCTTGAGCATGAACGCCGGGTGGAAAGTGATGCTCCGTGCGCCCAGCCAGTACGCAGCCCGGCCGGTTTCCAGGATGCGCCGCACCGAGGCCTCGCGTTTGTCGGGCTCCTCGGAGTTGAGGTTGATGTAATAGGGTCCGTGGCAGGTGAGCGAGATGCCCGACTCGCGCGCCAGGGCCCCGGCTTTCTCGGCCGCGGCCTGGCTTATCCGCACCCCGTGCACGAACTCCACCTCCATGTGGTCCAGCTCCAGCTCCACCAGACGCCGTATCCCCGCCTCGAGGCTGCGGTCCTTGGCCGAAAGCGGCACTCCACCCGTGCCGAACCTTAGCTCCGCCATCTGTCCGTCCTCCCATTTACCGTTATTCTTTGATTTGATTTGCCATCCTGCGGCCGAGGCCGGCCCCTGCACTCTCCGGCCGACACTGCCGGAAATTATCGATCAGTCTCTCGCTCAATCTATGGTTTTCGCGCCCGCAACGGCAAGGGCGAATTAAAAAGTGGCATAATCGGGCTTCCGCGTTTATTTTGTCACCGCATTGTCACCTCGCTTAAATCATCCTTCCATTGCAGTACACTCGTAACATCAACAGGGGAACCGCCGATGTCCATGAACATGCTCGACTGGCTGATTTTCTTCGGCTACTTTGTTCTGGTTCTGGTGGTGGCGCTCTACTTTGCGCGTCGGGCCGGGCGGAGCACGCAGGACTTTTTCCTGGGCGGGCGGAACCTGCCCTGGTACATCGCAGGCACGTCGATGATCGCCACCACGTTCGCCGCCGACACACCGCTGGCCGTGACCGAGCTGGTGGGCAAGTACGGTCTGGCGGGCAACTGGTTCTGGTGGAATTTCCTTCTGGGCTGCGTGCTCACGGTGTTCTTTTTCAGCCGCCTGTGGCGCCGCTCCGGGATCATGACCGAGGTGGAGTTCATCGAGCTGCGCTACAGCGGCAAGCCGGCGGCGTTCCTGCGCGGCTTCCGCGCCATCTCCCTGGGCCTGTTCATCAACAGCGTGGTGATCGCCTGGGTCAACCTGGCGATGTTCAAGATCCTGCACATAACGATGGGCTGGGAAAACCCCTGGATCGTGCTCACCTGCTGCATGTTGATCGTGATGCTGTACACCGCGGCCAGCGGCTTGATGGGCTCGGCGGTGGTGGACGTGCTGCATTTCCTGACCGCCATGACCGGCTGCATAGTGCTGGCCGTGGTGGCGGTCAAGCTGCCCCAGGTGGGCGGGATTGCCGGGATCAAGTCCCAGCTGAGCCCCGAGACCCTGCGTTTCCTGCCCTCGGTGGCCGGCGGGTCCGACCTGGGCACTGCCACGGGGGTGCTCAAGCTGACCCTGCCCGCGCTCTTGGCCTATGTGGGCGTGCAGTGGTGGGCCTGCTGGTATCCGGGGGCCGAGCCGGGCGGCGGCGGCTACATCGCCCAGCGCATGATGAGCGCCAAGGACGAGAAGCACAGCCTGCTGGCCACGCTCTGGTTCACCATCGGACATTTCTGCATCCGTCCCTGGCCCTGGATCCTGGTGGCCCTGGCCTCGCTGATCCTCTACCCCAACCTGCCGGTGGATCAGCGCGGGGACGGGTTCGTGATGATCATCCGCGACTACCTGCCGGTGGGCCTCAAGGGCCTGCTGATCGCGGCTTTCTTCGCCGCCTACATGTCGACCATCGCCACCCAGCTCAACCTGGGCACCAGTTTCCTGGTCAACGATTTCTACACCCGTTTCGTGCGCCGCAAGGCCGACCAGAAACACTATGTCATGATCAGCCGTTGGACCACGGTGCTGATGATGGTGGTATCGCTGCTGATCACCATGGGCCTGCAGACCATCACCTCGGCCTGGCAGTTCGTGATCGAGTGCGGCGCGGGCGTGGGGCTGATTTTCATCCTGCGCTGGTACTGGTGGCGGATCAACGCCTGGAGCGAGATATCGGGCATGATCGCCCCGTTCCTGGCCTACGGCTACATGAAACTGTTCACAGACATAGCTTTTCCCAGCACGCTGTACTACATCGTGGCGTTCACGACAATAGTCTGGCTCACTGTCACGTTCCTGACCAGCCCGGTGACCAAAGAGCACCTGCACGCTTTCTACCGCCAGGTGCACCCGGGCGGACCGGGCTGGCGCAAAGTGGCGTCCGAGATGCCCGAGGTCAAGGGCGACCGCGGCTACCCGGCGTTGTTTGTCTGCTGGATCGCCGCCGCGCTGATGATCTATGGGGTGCTGTTCGGGATCGGCAAGCTGCTGCTGCAGGAAACCGGCATGGGGGTGATATGTCTGGGAGTTTCGGCGGTGATGGCGCTCACCCTGTACCGTATCCTTTCCAAGATGGGCTGGGAAAGCGTGATCGAGTAGAACCGGCCTTGCCCGCATTGCTGCCGTAAAACAGCGTAGGGGCGGGTTTGAAACCCGCCCCTACGCTGTTATGCCACGTTATGACTCTTCTCCGCCCGGGTCTCAGGCTTTCTTGCCGATTGTCTTGAGGTAAGCGCAGTCGCGCTGCAGGGAGTCAACTTTCTCCTCGTAGCCGGCGCCCTTGACGAACTCAACCTCGAAGTAGCCCTTGAACCCGGCCGCGGCCAGGATTCCGTAGATCCGGTTGAAATCCACCGCCCCCTCCGAGATCAGCGACTGTTGCTCGCCGCCGCCCGGCGCCACGTTCTGCGCGTGCACCATCACCGTGTAGGGCGCGGCGACACTGGCGCGCTCGTAGGGGTCCTCTGTGTCGTTCAGGATCTGGTAGTTGGCTTTCAGGGCCGGGCTTCCCACCTTGTTAATCAACTCGACCATGGCCGCGGCGCGGTTGGTCAAAGTGTTGCCGTGCATCTCCATGGCCAGCTGCATGCCCTTGGGCTCGGCCAGGCCGCAGTAGACCTTGGCGTCCTCCACTATGCGGTCCCAGTCCGCGGCGCTGAGCTGCTCGCTGTTCTTGTCCCCGGCCCAGATACGCACGATCCGGGTGCCCAGGATATCGGCAATCTCGAGCGAACGCTTCATATTGGTTTGCTGCTCCCCGGCAGGATGTTCCTCGCCCAGGCGCACGTAGCTGCCGTAGTGGCTGCAGGCCAGGCCCAGGCTGTCCAGCTTGGCCCGTATCTCGCGCACGCGTTCATCCGGAGTGTTCAGGGGCACGTGGTCGGGCTTGCCCCAGGGCTCCACCCCGTCGAAACCCACCTGGGCCGCCAGCTCCAGCACCTCGAACAGCGGCCGCTCCTGGAAAGCGATCGTGCAAAGGCCCACCTTGGGGCCGGATGCGGCGGCGCTCACCGCCGCGGCGGCTGTGTCTGCTGCGGCTCCGGCTGTCGCGGCCGGGGCGCCGGGCTTGCCGCAGGCGGCGCCCAGGCCCAGCGGCAGGGCCATCCCGGCCAGGCCCATCCGGGTCAGGAATTCCCGTCGCCGCATGTTCGGATCATCCGTCATTTTCATCTCAGCGTTCCCTTTCTGTCAGTGATATGCAAAATCAGCCTCCCGCGCAGGCGGGAAATCCGCTCGTATTCTTGTTTGTCACCTTACCGCACAGCCCGGCGGAGAGTAAATAATGCGCCCCGCCTGCGCCACTGTCAAGGCCGGACTTATCCGCGCGCCGGGTATCTGTGTTTTTTCTTTGCATTCATGGGGTTACCGGCTTTATTTTGAAAACTGTCTGTCAGCGTTCCAACCCTGCCCGCACCGGGCCGGTTCCACCCGCCCGGCCCGCAGAGCAACCGACCCGAACCCAGTGATCCGACCGGAGAAAAGCCTGTGAAACGTTCGCTCAGTTTGGCCGTTTTATTATCAAGCGCGATTATCCTGGCCTGTTCCGGCCAGTCCGCCAAGACCGAAAATTCGACCGCAGCCGAGGCTGCCGCCCCGGCGGACAGCCAGCCCGCGGCCAGCAGCTCGATACCTGAGCCCCGGATCGTGAACCTGATGGACCACGCCACGATCGACACCTGTGACGGCGAGTTCGAGGGCTATTCCGACGAGAAAGTAGCAGACTACAACCTGACAGTGGCGGCCACGGTGCGGGTCAAGGTGGAGCACTGCAAAGTGACCGCGATCACCATTGTCGACTCGAGCCATGTCAACCCGGCCGCGGCGCGGCTGATCCCCCAGCGCATCATCGACTCCCAGAGCCTGCCCGTGGAGGCGGTGGCCGGGGCCTCGGTGGCGAGCTGGACGATCATGGCCGCCACCGCCACGGCGCTGGGAATCGACCTGACCGAGCTGGAAGACACGACCGCGAGCGCCAAATAACCTCAACCGGAGAGAGATAAACCATGGACAGGAAAGATAAAAGCCCCTTGGACAACCTCAGCCGCCGCGATTTCATCCGCATCGGGGCCGCCGGAGCGGCGATCCTGGGCGCTGGAGCGGCTGCGGCCGGCTGCTCGCAGAAAAGCGGCAGCGGCGGCTCCGGCTCCGCCCTGGTCTGCCCGAAAAGCAAGCTGGGCAAGACTGATATGATCGCCTCCACCGTGGCCCTGGGCGGCGGCAGCGCCCTGAGCATGGTCAAGGACGATCAGGAGGCGGTGGCCCTGATCCAGTACGCTTTCAGCAAGGGGATCAACTTCTTCGACTCCGGGGCGGACTACGACGGCGGCCGCAGCCAGCGGCGTATCGGCGAGGCGATGGAGCCGCACCGCAAGGAGGTCTACCTCAGCACCAAGTACCTGCCCACCACTCCCGGCGACAAGGTAATGCAGCAGGTGGAGGAGACCCTTAAAAGCTACCGCACCGACTATGTGGACGTGGCCAATATGCACGGACTGGCCAAGATGTCGGATGTGGACGCCATGTTCAGCAGCGGCGCGCTGGACGCTCTGGTCAAGCTGAAAGAGCAGGGCGTAGTGCGCTATATCGGCGTGACCAGCCACAACCACCCGGTGGCCCTGGCCGAGGCGCTCAAGCGTTTCAATTTCGACACCTCGCTGCACGCGGCCAACGCCAGCAAGGTGCCGTTCCTGGGTGAGTTCGAGGAGAACCCCGGCACGAGCTTCGAGGAGCTGTCCATCCCGCTGGCCAACAGCCAGGGAATAGGGGTTTGGGCGTTCAAGATCATGGGCCAGCGACGCCTGATCCAGAGAAACAACGAGCCGGACAAGGCCCCGGCGGACGAGCTGCTGCGCTACGGGTTCAGCCTGCCGGTGCACGGCATGGCCCTGGGCATGAGCAACAAAGATAACGTGGACCGGGCGGTGGAGATGGCCTGCACGTTCAAGCCCATGAGCGCCGAGGAAATGCGCTCCTGGAACGAGAAGCTCGCCCCCAGCGCCAACGAGCTGACCCTGCTCTACCTGCGCCACGGCTACGTGGACGACGGCTGCCCGCGGGCGCACCTGGCGTAAGAAAAGATAACATAGCGCGACAAACAATGCAGGGGAGGGTTTGAAACCCTCCCCTACGTGTTTTCTACCCTTATTTTGCGTAGGAGCACGGCATGCCGTGCCCTGTTTTACCGTTCCCTACTGTGTCGCCTCCCCCAGCCGCTCGATCCGCGCCAGCAGGTCCACCTTGAACTCGGGCGAGTTGACAATCAACACCTGGCCCGGGGTCTGGGCCTCCTCCCGGGCGACTGTCTCGCCCGTGGCCGGGTCGATCCACTGCAGGCTGAACTTTCCCGAGCCGGTCCAGACATACACCTCGGCCTTGGCCGCGCTGGCATGGCTGGTGTAGTGCTGGAGGTAGACCAGGCTCAGAGCGCCGTTGGAAAGGCCGTAGCGCCGGACTTCATCCCCTTTCTGCCCGAAACCGGTCATCACCGGACGCAGGGACAGCGGGACACTGTCGGTCAGACGGTGGAAAACACGGAAATACTGCCGCGCCTCGGGCCCCAGGTAGGCGTTGGAGTTCCCCCGCACCGGCTTGTCCCGGTCCGGGGTGATAACTCCGCCCATGCTCCAGAACAGCAGCGAGCTCTCGTTCATGAACGCGGTCCAGACCCCGATGCGCCACTTGACCGGGTCGCGATTCGACAACTCGCCCTGGTTGCCGAACTCGGTATAGAGCACCGGCTTGCCGAAACTCTTGAAACGCGCGAACTCGTGGGTCAGGTGCTGGTCGATCTCGTTGGGCGGCAGCCACATGTACTCGTGGACCGTGACCAGGTCGCACCAGGGCTGGTCCGGGCGCTCGTAGGTGGTGGTGACCGGGTGGCCGTAGGGGTCGCAGCCGCGCACGCAGGCCGCCATCTGGGCCAGTCGCTCGTTGGGGGTCCAGGCGTCCTCGTTGAACAGCTCCCAGACATCCACATAGGCCCCGAACCTGGCCACCATGTAGCGCAGGTACTGCTCCACCGCGGCGGCGTGCCGCGTGTCGGCGGGGTTCTTCCAGCCGGCCAGGTCACGGTTGTCGCCGAAAGCGTTGGGGGCCGTGCCCCAGAGGCTCATGTCCTGGAACATGATCAGCATCACGGAGAAGTCATCGGCCCGCAGCAGGCGGCACAAGTTGTCCAGCTTGTCCAGCTCGGCCAGGTCGTAGCGGTCGTCGTGCAGCGAGTCGGCCATCACCTGCCAGGCGCAGCCGGCCGTGGAGCCCTGACCGAGCTGGATGCGGAACAGGTTCTCCGCCCCGCGGTGGGTGGCGAGAAAAGTGTCGATGCCCACCGAGCGCCACTGGCCCTGGCCCGCCGGGGGGCCATCCAGCCCGGCGCTGTCGTGGCCGCAGGGCTGGATGCCGACCGGATAGAACGGCTCGCCGTTCTCGAACTCGAAACGGTAGCAGTTGGTCCGGCTGACCCGGAAAAAGCCGCGTGGCGCCACCTCCTCCACCGTGAACTCAACTGCCTGCGAAGCCACCGTGCGGCCGTCCCGGACAAGGCTCAGCTCGGCTTTCCAGGCCCCGGCGTTGCGGGTGACAAAACGGAAACGCCAGGTGTCGCCCCCGGCGTAGAACCCCTCGACTTTCACTTTCTCCGTACCCGCGGGACCGGAGTAGACTGCGGTCGCCCGGACCTCCCGGAACGGGTTCTCCAGCGCGGCGTCATAATGTAGCTCGTGCTCCACCACCGGCCAGAGCGCGGTCGGGCTTTCGGCTGCAGGCAGGGTGGCTGCGCAGAAAAGCCCTGAAACGCAAAGCAAAGCGGTGAATATCATACTTTTGAGATACATGCGGAGAATCCCTTCCCTGTGGTCCGGATAGATTGAATATGGGGGAGACTTCCGGCCCTGCCGCGGGCGTGCGGGAGGGCCGGGCTTTGAAGGCGAGTCACAGGTGTCAGTCCGTGTCCGGGTCGAACGGGGCGTGGCCCAGGGTGCCGTAGCCTGCGCCGGTCGGGTGGGCCAGGCGGATACCGCGCAGCACATAGGCCCGGGCCGCGCTCACCGCGCGCTCCAGCGGCAGGCCGCGGGCCAGGCCCGCGGCCACGGCGGCCGAGAGAGTGCAGCCCGTGCCGTGGGTGTGGGGCGTATCCACCCGCTCGTTCTCGTACTCAACCGCACGGCCATCGGGCAGCAGAAGGAGATCCAGCAAACGGTCTCCGCTCAGGTGGCCGCCCTTGAGAAGCACAGCCGGGGCCCCGAGGGCTTGCAGCTTTTGCACCGCGCCCAGCATGCCGGCGCGGTCTTTCACGCTCAGGCCGGTCAGACGCTCCGCCTCGGGCAGGTTGGGCGTAATCAGCACCGCCAGCGGGAACAGAAGTTCGACCATGCTCTCAACGGCCCAGTCCTTGAGCAGCGGGTCGCCGCTTTTGGCCACCAGAACCGTGTCCAGCACCAGGGGCGGCGTGCCGTGGCGCTCCAGGGCCGCGGCCACGGCCTCGATTATGTCGCCGTCGGCTAACATCCCGCATTTGACCGCCTGCGCGCCGATATCCCCCAGCACGGAGTCGATCTGGGCCGTGACAAACTCGGCCGGCACCTTGAACACCCCCTGAACGCCCCGCGAGTTCTGGGCCGTGAGAGCGGTGATCGCGCTCATGCCGAAACAACCGAACGCCTGGAATGTTTTCAGGTCGGTCTGGATGCCGGCGCCGCCGCCCGAATCGCTGCCTGCGATCGTGAGCGCGCGCGGCGGACACTTTATCTCATTCATGCGCCAGAATCTCCGAGGTAAGCTTGAAATAGTCACGCGCTCCGCTGGAGGCGATGTCATACTCGAAAATGGTCTTGCCGTAGGCCGGGGACTCCCTCAGGCGGGTGTTCACGTTGATCACGGTCTTGAACAGCTCGTTAGGGAACAGGCGGCCCAGCACGCCGTAAATCTCCCGGCTGACCCGCGTGCGCAGGTCGAACTGCGTGGCCAGGATGCCGAGCAGGCGGAGCTGGTGACGGGGGTCGGCGCGGCAGACCTCCCGCACCATCTCGAATGTGTTTTTCAGCCCGCTGATCGAAAAGTAGTCCATCCCCACCGGGATGATGACATAGTCCACAAAGTGCAGGACATTGAGGTTGACCAGGCTCATCGCGCTGGAGCAATCGCAGATCACGTAGTCGCAGTTGGCCAGGTCCTCCAGGCTGTCGTTCAGGACCCGCTCGCGGTTCTGGGCCGCGGCGACTTTCCACTCGGCGTCCATCATGGCCCGTCCGCCCGAGGGGATAACGAACAGGTTGCGCCGCACCTCGGTCATCCAGGCCCGGCGTCCCAGCAGAAGGTCACTCACGCCGCCACCCAGCTCCAGGTCGAAAATTTCGGCCAGGTTGTTCTGCGGGTCGCAGTCGATCAGGATCACCCGCTGGCCGTTGAGCGACAGCCCATGGCCCAGGTTGATCGTGGTGGTGGTCTTGCCCACCCCACCTTTTATTGAGAGAATGGCAATCTTTTTCAATACGGCTCCCTGGCGGTGCGTCCGGTTCAAGCAGGAGCTTACCACAGGCCGGCGCGCTTGGCAAGCCCTTATTTAGCGGGCCTGCCGAAGAGGGGTCTATTTTTCCGGACTACAGAAATGCCATTTTTTAAAGTTCTCTCTCATTTTGCCGATTAGATTATTAGCCCGCAAGGGCTGTAACTGCACAAATCATTTCTCTGTTACCCGCCCCGGGTGGCAGGCTTCTTCGCGGAAGCTGATTGTGCAGCCAGGCTTTGGGATTTGCAGATCCCAAAGCCTTTATTATTTGGGGCAAAAAAAGCCCCCGCTCGCTTCCCGCTCGCGGGGGCCCATGCTTTTCAAACGCCCGGCCGCCGGGTCAGTCCTGCTCTTTCTCCTTGCGGTTCTCCTCCACCACTTTTTCCATCACCTCGCGCGGGGTTTCCTCGTAATGCGAAAGCTCGCTGGTGAACATGCCGCGCCCCTGGGTCATCGAACGCAGTGAGGTGGAGTACTTGTACATCTCGGCCAGGGGCACCTTGGCCGCCACTTTCTGGAAACTGCCCTCGCTGGTCATGCCCATGATCCGACCGCGCCGCGAGTTGAGGTCGCCGATAACATCGCCCATGTAATCCTCGGGCACCAGCACCTCGACATTGACGATCGGTTCGAGCAGCACCGGGTCGGCGTCCATCACCACTTTCTGGAACGCCATGCTGCCGGCAATCTGGAACGCGATATCGGAGCTGTCCACCGTGTGGTAGCTGCCGTCATAGCACTCGGCCCTGAAATCCACCACCTGGCAGCCGGCCAGCACGCCCTTGCTCGCCGCCTAGCGCACGCCCTTTTCCACCGAGGGCACGAACTTGCCCGGGATCACGCCGCCCACAATGCAGTCCTCGAACTCGACCCCTGCGCCCTTCTCCAGGGGGATCAGACGGACCCAGCAATCGCCGTACTGGCCGCGGCCGCCCGACTGTTTCTTGAACTTGCCCTGGCCCTGGGCTTTCTTGCGGATTGTCTCGCGGTACGGGATGCGCGGCTTGACGTACTCGCCCTCGACATTGAACTTGCGCTTCAGCTTGGACAGGACCACATCCAGGTGCAACTCGCCCATGCCGGAGACAATCATCTGCTTCAGGCTCGGGTCGAAATGGCTGTGCAGAGTGAGGTCCTCCTCCTGCAGCTTACGCAGGCCGGAGGCGATTTTCTCCTCCTCGCCCCGAATTTTCGGCTCGATCGCCACGTTCATCACCGGCTTGGGGAACTCGATGTCGGCCAGCTTGACCAGGCGCGACTTGGCGGCCAGGGTGTTGCCGGTATGGGTGGACTTGAGCTTGGCCACCACGCCGATATCGCCGGCGCAGAGCTGCTCAACCTCGATCCGCTCGCGGCCCAGTGAAATGCTGAGGTGACCCAGACGTTCGGGGTTGTTCTGGTTGGAGTTTATCAGTTCGTCACCGGTCTTGATCGTACCGGAAAGCAGGCGGAAATAGCTCATCTCGCCCACGTGCGATTCGGAGATGGTCTTGAAGACCAGGGCGCAGGCCGGATCGCCGGATTTCAGCTCGATCTGCACCTCCTGGCCACCCTCGGCTTTGTGCGCCGGGCGCGGCGGCATCATGGTCGGGTCGGGCATGATCTCGTCCAGGCCATCCAGAAGCTGGCGCACGCCGATAGTCTTGATCGCCGAGCCGCAGAACACCGGGATGATCGAGCGCTCGGCCACCCCCTTGCGCAGTGCGGCGAAAATCTCGGCATCGCTCAGTGGCTCCTCGGCGAAATACTTCTCCATCAGGGACTCATCCAGCTCGGCCACGCTCTCGATGAATTCCTTGTAGGCGGCCTCCACCTCATCCGCCATATCTGCGGGCACATCCTGAGTCTTGAACTCGCCCCTCTGCGTGCCGGCCTCCGCCGGGCAGGCCTTGCGGCGCACCACATCCACCACGCCGTGGAACTGGTCGCCCAGGCCCATCGGGATGGTCAGCGGCACGAAATGGCCCTCGAAGCTCTCCCGTATCTGGTTGAACACCTTCTCGTAATCGGCGTGTTCCTTGTCTATCATGTTGATAAACACCGCGGTGGGCATCTTGCGGCCGGCGGCCAAGCGGACCATCATCTCGGTGCCTATTTCCACGCCGCTGACCGCGTGAATCACGATCAGCGCGCAGTCGGCGGCCCGGACCGAGGCATAGGCGTCGCCGATGAAATCCAGGTAACCCGGGGTGTCGATCAGGTTTATCTTGGCCTTGTTCCACTCGGCGAAAGCCACGGACAGGTTGATTGAAATCTTGCGCTCGATTTCATCTTCGCTGAAATCGGTCAGGCTGTTGCCCTCATCCACGCTACCGAGCCTTTTGGAGCTGCCCGAGGCGAAACAGAGCGCCCCGGTGAGGGATGTCTTGCCGCAGCTCCCGTGACCGAGTACAGCTACATTACGTATGTCCTTGCTCTCGTAGTTTTTCATGGATCGCACTCCCCGGGTGAAATAGTCCTGATGGCAATACCTCGTCAAGTGTCCACGGTTAGAATTCAGAAGCTTTGTATATAAAATAAGTCCAGCTTAGTGTCAAGAAAACGCGGCGATTAGGGCCTAAAAAGAGAGGGCCGTTAGCACGGCCCTCTCGCGGCAAATATCCTGCATCCTCAGTCGGTCGTTTTCAGCGGGCCAGCGGCTCGATCTGGAACCGCACCCAGCCGCCCACGGTCTCGCCGGGCTTGGCGAACAGAAGGTTGGCCACATCCTGCAGGCCACGGGCGTACAGATTGTGCGCGTCGGTCGAGCAGGTCTGGTTCTCCACGCAGACAAACTGGTTCTGCGGCTGGGCGTAGACCACCATGTGGGTGAAATCGGGCGAGCTGTGCAGGGTGAGCTTGAGGCCGCTGTCGCGGTACTCGATATAGGCCGGTTTGTCCGGCTCCATCCCGTAGTAGACCTCATCCAGCACCAGCGGCCCCACCGAGGTGGGGGCGCGAAGGTCGTACTGGCTGCCGTCTAAGGAGTCCAGCACGCCGGTGGGCATCAGGTCGACCGCCTGCATGTGGGCCTTGGCCGGCACGCAGAGGAAGATGTCGTTGCGGTCGTCGATGAACTTGAAATACGGGTGGATGGCAAAGCCGAACGGGATGGTGAGCGAGTCGCGGTTCACCACCTCGTAGGCGACTTTCACCCCCAGCGAATCCAGGCTGAAACGCAGGTTCAGGCGGTGGTTGAAACCGAATTTCTCGTACAGGGGCGTGCCGGGGGCAAAGTCCAGCCAGGTGAGAAGCTCGGCCTTGTCAGCCGCGGCCGTGGGCGGCTCGTACTCCCAGGGCACCGAGTGCACCAGGGCGTGCAGGAAACGGTCTTTCTCGTTGACTCCCCAGTCGAAAGTGCGGCCCTCGAAGCTGAAAACGCCCTTGGCCACCCGGTTGGGGGCGGGATACAGCACCGGCGTGCCGAAATGGTAGCCCGGCAGCTTGCTCAGGTCGGGGTCGGAGTACAGCAGTTCCTTGCCGTCATAGGTCAGGCTGAACAGGTTCGCGCCCGACTGCGGGGCGACACGGACACTCATCGGGTGCTCCCCTCCCGTGCGTTCGAGCACCACCACCGGCTGGCCGCTGGCCGAGTCGGTTTCCACGCGCGCGCTGTAGGCAGGCGCCATCGGACTGACCTCCTTTTTCGGGCCGCAGGCGAACAAGGCCACGGCGGCGAGGATTGCGAAAGAGCCTGCTTGACATCTGACAACACTCTGTCTGGACATGCGGCCCCCGGGGTGCAGGTACGGCATTCATGGATGGAATAGCTGCGAAACCGCGGCGTTGCGGATTGATCCCTGTTGCGCACAGGCTTCAATAATAATCCGCCCGCACCCGGCGGGCCAGGGTTTTGTGGAGCGGGACGTGTCTTACTACAAAATACAAGAGGCGGGAGAATTCGATACCTGAGAGGAAAGGCTGGAAGCAATTAGAAAGTTGAATATATACGCCTCGGTGTTCGGTGCAAAATTCCATTATCAAGGCGATGATTCGGATAGTGATCATTGCTATTATTGATTCAATATAAATCCGTCTCGAGTTTTAATCACCTTCATCTTGCAACGGCAACATGTGCCAAGTCTGCTCGTAGTTATATAGTGCATAAGATGAACCATCTTTTCCTACAACGTAAATACCTTGGTGTGTAATTGGAATTGAATTATCTGATTTTTCCTTATATTCGGCTATGTAGCTACTGTCTATCACATCAATCATTCTTCCGTATTCGAGGTATTGCCCATATGTTCTTAAGTAACTGATATCTTTCTCAAGTGTGTTCGGCAGAGTATCCGGTTCCACCCCGCCGATGAAGACAATTATACGGGATTCGAGATTACGGGAGGCCAGCACAGCCCAATCCTCAGCGCCAGCCTTGAAAAAATCGCCCCAAAAGGCGTTATGTGCTTCCTCGGTATGCCATGATTGCGGGATGCTGTAGCCCTCTTTTTCGAGCCATTCCCTGGCGGGCGTGGGCAGGTCTGGGAATGCCGAAGGTGGTAGACGCTTTATACGCTCCGCCGCCTCGATATAATCTTCATCCATTGATGGACAGGTATCGCATTTGGGCTCGAGTGCCACCGCGGCGGCTTCCACACTGGCCTGGGCGGCAGAAGTATCCTGCATTATTTTCCGAACCTGCGTGGCGGTATCCGGCGCCGCGGCTGGCTGCTGCGCGGGCTTCTCGCCGGGAGAACAGGCGCAGAGACAGAGGGCGAGCAGGAAGAAAATCAACCGTCCGGGCACGGCAGCCTCCTTCTTTTGAAAAGTACTTGAAAGATGTGAGCCTGATAAACGGAGGACGCTTCGACTGCCAACTTAAGGATACGAAGAAGAGTAAAAAGAAACCGTTTCAGCCTCCGCATGAGTGCCATATGTTCGGCGAGAATGTGGATGTAAGGTCACGGAATATGAATTTCAGGCAAAAAACGTGGTTTGAACTGAACGCCCCTGCTTACGGGTTTAAGGTCAAGCTGGAATATGAAGGAAAATCTAAAGAGCACTGGCATTGCACCAAGGTCTGAAGGCTAATCATCTTCGTCAGACTCAGATATTTTATACCATTGACCATTATACTGATAAAGCACATATGACCATCGGTCCAACTTGCTGATTTCAATGCCCTCGTGATCAAGAGGCAAAGCTTCTTGCTCCAGCTTAAAGCCTGAGGCGATATAACTTCTATCGACTGCCTCTATGTATCTTTGGAATTCAATATAAGGGCCGTTGCCCTGCATGTAATCCAAGTCTTGCGTAAGAGTTTTGGTGGAGGTGTCAGGTTCTACACCCCGGCGGAAAACGATGACCCGCGATTCGAGGTCGCGGGAGGCCAGCACAGCCCAGTCCAGGGTGTCGGCCACATAAAATGAACCGTAAATGACGTTGTGCGGGTTGCGGGTGTAGTTAGATTGCGGGATGGTGTAGCCCTCTTTTTCGAGCCATTCCCTGGCGGGCGCGGGCAAGTCCGGGAACGCCGAGGGCGGCAGGCGCTTGACCGCCTCGGTGGCCGCCAGCCAGACCCCAGGTGAAAGATACATCTCGTCGTAATAGCCTTCAAAACTGTACCATATCCCGTTGTCACAGTACAGTAAGCCTCCGTGATCCTTGCCGCCGATACCATAGTGATCGGTCGAGGGGAAAATGCTGTCGATGTTGACAGGTGTGTATTTCTCGCCATAAAAAGGATCAGCGGTTTCGATTTGTCGGATAAACCCGAACCGGCCGTTCCCCGTGTAACCCATGTAATCACGCTCGGGGGACACTGCTGCAAGCAGAGTGTCGGATGCGGAGCCATGACGGAACACAATGATGCAGCACATCTCGTCTTTGGAGGCCAGCACGGCCCAGTCCTGTGATCCAGCCGCACAGAAATCCCCGGATATGACGTTCACCCGTTCAGTTGAGTCATAGGGCTGGGGAATGGAATATCCTTCGGCCGCGAGCCATACCTGGATTTCCGAGGGAAGGAGGGCGAAATCCGACGGGGGCAGATGCTTGATATCCTTAACCGATTTTTCCAAACCCTCTTCCGTCACTCTGGACAGGTAACTCTCTCTGGCTTGTTTTTCAGGGTCGGCATGAGGATATGCCGTATGAACCGCAGCGGTGTCTTCGGCTGTGGTGGCTGCGTTGTCTTGCGCTGCGGCCTGGGCCGGCGCGGCGGTATTCGGCGCCGC
>JAJFUG010000030.1 GCA_021372515.1 bacterium | reverse complement strand
AGAACAACACCCCGAAGAAAATATAGGCCACTCCCAGGTGGATTGCCACCAGGGCCGCGGCCAGGTCGGTCTTGACCACCAGCCCGCCCAGCATGGCCTGGACCAGGAGCAGGGCCATGAGGCCGAACATGCGCAGGCCGTAACGTTTGCGGGCCGCAGCGTTCAGCCAGACTTTGAGCGCCACCCAGAGGAACGCCAGACCCAGTACCGCGGCCACGGTGCGGTGGAAATACTCGATGGCGAACATGATCTTGAACCGTCCGACCGGCACGATATCCGGCTCCTCGCTCTCGATCAGACGGTCCACCTCGATGCCCTCGATCTGACGGTGATATGTCTTGTACACGGCCAGCCACTGGGCGTCATTGTGCGGTGGCAACAGGCTGCCGTTGATCACGGGCCATTCCGGGATGGAGAGCCCCGAGCCGCTCAGGCGCACCACTCCGCCCACGATCATTATCAGAATCACCATCTGGCTGAGCACAACGAACCAGCGACCCAGGCTCCGCTGGAGGGGGGCCGCGGCCGTGGAGTTGGGCTGTTCCGACTGGTTGTTCATCTGGATTTCTCCCTCACTTGATTACCGGTATTTCCTCGAAATTGTATTCCGGTGGCGGGCTGGCCACGGCCCAGTCCAAGGTGTGCTGGATGTCGTTTACCTGCCAGGGGTCATCCGGAAGGCTGCCCTTGCGGAAAAAGGCCTGGCGCAGGAGGTCCCAGACCAGCAGAAGGCCGCCCAGCAGAAGGAACAGGTAGCCGAACGAGGAGACCCGGTTGAGCGCGGTGAACTCGGGCCGGTAGGTGAATATGCGCCGCGCCATGCCCTGGATACCCAGGATGTGCTGGGGGAAGAACGTGATATTGATCCCGACGAAGATCAGCCAGAAAATCCATGTCCCCAGCTTCTCGCTCAGGAACCGTCCGCTCATCTTGGGGAACCAGTAATAGGTCGCCGCCAGGATCGCCATCACCGAGCCGCCCACCAGCACGTAGTGAAAATGCGCCACCACGAAATAGCTGTCGTGCACCTGGTAGTCGATGGGCACGTTGGCCAGCATGATCCCGCTCATACCGCCCAGCACGAACAGGCCGATAAAGCCCAGGGCGAATTTCATCGGCGTGGAGAACCGGATCGTCCCGCCCCAGATCGTGGCCAGCCAACTGAACACCTTTATCCCGGTGGGCACCGCGATGACCATCGAGGCGTAGGAGAAGAACACCTGAAGCCAGGCCGGGATACCCGAGACGAACATGTGGTGCGCCCAGACCATGTAGCCGATTATCCCGATCAGGGCCAGGGCGGTGACCATGCCCCGGTAGCCGAACACCCGCTTGCGCGAAAAAGCCGCCACCACGTGCGAGATCACGCCGAAACCGGGCAGGATCATGATATAGACCGCCGGATGCGAGTAGAACCAGAACAGGTGCTGGTACAGGAGCGGGTCGCCGCCCGAGCCCACGGTCAGGAACGTGGTGCCGAAAAGACGATCGGTGAGCAGCATGGCCAGTGCCGAGCTCAGCACCGGCGTGGCAATCAGGATCAGGGTGGCGTTGACGAACCAGGCCCAGACAAAAAGCGGCATCTTGAGCCAGGTCATCCCCGGGGCGCGCATGTTGGCGGTGGTGACAATGAAATTGATCGCCGCCAGCACCGAGGCCGTCCCGGCGATGATTATCCCCAGTATCCACATGTCCGTGCCCGCGCCGGCCGAGAAAGCCTTGAGCGACAAGGGCGGATAGGCGGTCCAGCCGGTCTGGATCGAGCCGCCCACGACCAGGAAACTACTCAGAATCAGCACCGCCGCCGGAACGGCCAGCCAGAACGCGAAAGCGTTGAGCCGCGGGAAAGCCATGTCCCGCGCCCCGATCAGCAGCGGTACGAAATAGTTGCCGAACCCGACCCACGCCGGGATGATCATGAAAAAGATCATCAGCGTGGCGTGCATCGAGATGGACATGTTGTACAGCTCCGGGCGCATCAGGCCGCTGTCCGGACTGGCGAGCTGGGCGCGGATCGCCCCGGCCAGCCCGCCGCCCACCAGGGCCATGAACAGGGCGAACCAGAGGTACATGATACCGATTTTCTTGTGGTCGCCGGTGGTGAGCCACTCGAAAAAGGCCGGGTATTTTTTCCTTTCAGGACTATCGCTCATCGATGCACCCCTCACTGTCTTCCCGTGGCGGTCCCGGTCGAGTCGGCGGGCTTGGCGGCGGAGGAATCCGCCGGCGCTGCGGCGGACGGCACGGCCAGCTCGGCCTGCTTGGACCTGATCCAGGACTTGAACTCGTCTTCAGAGACAACTTTAACGTCGATCAGCATTTCAGCGTGCAGCGGGCCGCACAACTCGGCACACTGCCCCTTGTATGTTCCACGGCGCGCCTTGAACCAGGCCTCGGTGATCCGTCCCGGCAGCACGTCCTTTTTGATCCCCAAGGCCGGGACCCACCAGGAGTGGATCACATCCACGCTCGTGCCGAGCAGGGTGACCACCTTGTTCTCGGGCACCACCAGCGGCTCGTCCGAGATAGTCAACCCGTACTCCGGGTAGGTGTATTTCCAGAAAAAGCGCTGGCCCGTGACCTCGACCTGGATATCGCTGGCCGGAGAGTAGTTGATACTCTCGATCAGCTTGTAGGTGGAGACCGCGATCACGATAAGCACCAGGGCCGGTGCGACTGTCCAGGCGATCTCCAGGCGCGTGTTTTCGTGGAATTTGGCCGGCTCTCGTCCGGGCTTGGCCCGGAAACGGAAGATCACGAACAGCAGCAGGCCCTCGGCGGCCAGCAGGAACGGGGCGATCAGTATCAGGGTGAGGAAAAAGCTGTGGCGCACCTCGACCGCGGTGGTCGAGGCCGGGGCCTGCAGCCAGTTGGTGATGTCACCCGGGTGTGCTCCGGCGCAGGCCAGGGCGGCGAGCAGTGCGGTGGAGAGTATGAAGAGCCTCTGTTTCATCAGCCTTGTCCCGTGCTCAGTGTGTCTGGCTCTGACGGATACCGTCCAGAAGTTCAGTGGCCGCGGCCTGCCCCAGAGCGCTGAAACGGTGCCCCGGCAGGCCGGGAACACCCGCGGCCAGGAACCGCGCCAGGGCTTCCGGGCTGTCCAGGGCCGGGCCGTGATAAGCGGACAGCGGCTTGGTCCGGACGTAGATCAGGCCGGTGTTGGGAACACGCAGAGCATAGGCTCTCCCCTGCCCTGACTCGCCGTGGCAGACTGCGCAGCGCTCGGCCCAGAGGCGGCTTTCTATCGTCCGGACTTCGACTCTGGTTTCTTCTCCCGCCTTTTCCGCAGCCTCTTTTAGAATCTGGCTTTCGGCCAGTCCCAGAGGCAAGGGCTTGATCTTCTCCGGCTTTTTTGCCGAATCCGCGTTTGCCGCGGAGGGCGCAGCCGCTGTGGCAGCACCGGCCCCGGACGGCTTGGGCAACTGGTCCACCAACTCCTGAGGGTTGGACGGCGGGTTGGGCACGAACGTGCGCACGTAGTGGGCCAGGTCCATACGCTCGCGCACGGAGAGGAAGCTGAACGAGGCCATGCTGCTGCCCGGCACTCCTGTCCCCAGGGTGTTGTATATCTGGAGCGAGGCCGCCCCGTTCTTGAACTTCTCGGCCGTGAAATTGCGCGGCGGCGGGTTCAGCCCGGCGGCTTTTGGACCATTGCCCTTGCCCTCCGAGCCGTGGCACGACACGCAGTTCTGCTGGAACAGTTGCTTTCCTGAGGAAAGCATCTCCGGGGTGGGCTCCAGCAGGTCAACCAGGAACACCTCATCCTTGGGCTTGAGGGCCGCTCCTGGTTTCAGGGTGTCGGGCGGATAGTACTTGCCGGTGAACTCGCCGCGCTTCAAGCCGCTGCCGAACGAGGTATAGACCGCGTAGATCGCGATCAGCAGCATGGCCAGATAGGCCAGGGGCAGAAGTTTTTTCAGCCACTCAGACATGCAGGTACCTGCCCTTCATGCATTCCTCGATACGCGGGTCGTTGAACGCCACCAGCGAATGCCGTCGGTAAAAGCGCCTGAGCGCCAGACCGAACACCCCGGCGAATCCCAGGAACAGGCCGATCTCGATCCAGCCGGGCAGGCGCAAAGTCTCGGAGAACACCGGCGCCACCATCCAGTAGACATCCAGCCACTGGCCGGCCAGCACGCCCAGGCCCACAAAAAGAAGCACTGTCTCGTTGCCGCGCAGTTTCGACGGCATCAGCACCACGAACGGCAGCAGCCACTTGAGAAGCGGCAGCAGCAGGAACACCCAGCCCCAGCCGCCTGTCGAGCGCTTGAGCAGATAGGCGATCTCGACCGGCATGTTGGTGTACCAGATCAGCATGTATTGCGAGAACCCGATGTAGACCATGAAACAGGAGAACGCCATGATCCAGGTGCCAAGGTCGTACAGGTGGTGAGGACGCACCGCCTGGGCCAGATAGCCTGCGCGGTGGAGGCAGACGGTCAGCACCGTGGTCAGGGCCAGGCCGCTCAGGAACAGCCCGGCGAAACAGTAGACCGGGAACATGGTGGAGTACCAGTTCTCATCCAGGGACATCAGCAGGTCCACGGAAACGAAAGTGAAGGTCAGGCCGAACAGGATCAGAAAGGCCGGGGCCAGCTTGCGGTTGCGGCTGTAGAGGGCGAGCGAGCCCTCCCCTCTGTCCTGGCGCAATGAGTTGCGCACGATTGCAGCACCCAGTCCCAGCCAGATCGCGAAGCCGAACGCCTCGCGGCCCATGTAGAACGCCCGGTTGAGGTAGATGTGCTTCTCATGGAACATGTGCACCGTGGCCGGCAGGGCCCAGGTGTAGAGCTTCGGCACGGCGAAAAACAGGGGCAGGCCGAGCGCCAGGGCCCACGGCAGATAGGCGCTCAGGCCCTCGGCCACGCGCCGCACCGTCACCGACCAGGTGGCCCCGGTCACGTAGTGCACTGCGGTCAGCACCAGACCAGCCAGGCCCAGGGCCAGGAAGAAATAGTACTCCAGAAGGTAATTGTACCAGACCCGCGTGCTGTCCACGCCCAGCCCGGCGATGAACACAACGACACCCACGGCGGCCAGCGCCGCCAGCAGCGTGTCCAGCGGACGGTTGGGCCGCAGCGGTCCGGGATCCTGAACCTGGATGTTTTCCTCTTCATGCATGCTCAAGGTCCGTTCTGTTCCGGGAAAGCATCATTTCTGCACGGCCGAGGAATCGGCGGCCAGCAGGGCCTCATCCCCAGGCAGCGGATGCTCGGCGCGCTGGATAACCCGCAGGTAGCGGATTATGGCCCAGCGGGTCGGGGCATCCACCGTGCTGCGGTACGAGGGCATGTTGCCCTGGCCGTGCACGATCACGTGGTGGATACGGCCATCCGGCCAGGCGCACACCTTGTCCGAGGTCAAGGGCGGCGGCGGCGGCATCTTGGGGATCACCGGGCCGTCCCCTGCCCCGCGCGGCCCGTGGCAGACTATGCAATAGATATTGAAATATTTCTTTCCGGTCTCCAGAACCGCCTTGCTGTCGGGAAGCGGGTTCACCATGGCGTAGGCGGCCAGGGTGTCGGCTGCGGCAGGCCAGTAGATTTCGGTCTCGCGCGGCACTGCGCCCTCGGGCGGCATACGCATCAGGCTCGCGCCGTCCGGGTCAGCCTCCTGCGCCTTGATCGCCGCCGAGCGGTACATATCGGGCATGTACTCCCACTCGCGCTGGGTGCGCTCGCGGAAACAGCCCGAAACCAGGAGCAGCAGGGCCAGGACAGCCAGGTGTTCAGTTTTCCCGGATTTCGATCTCATCTATCCCACAGCCTTTCAGAAAGTCCTTAATCCGTTCGCAGTCGGCCTCATCCATCGCCGGGATCGCCAAGGCGAAACGGTCCACCGTAAGACGCCTGCTCGCCACGGCTGGGCGCTTGCCGGGCCAGGCGCGCAGGAAATGCATCAGGCTCATGAATGTGGCCAGCCCGGCCAGCAGCACCGCGCCCTCGAACACCACCGGCATGAACGCGGGCCAGGAGACCAGCGGCTTGCCACCCACGTTGATCGGCCAGTCCACCGCCGAGGTCCAGGCCTGCAGAAGGAACGCCAGCCCGGCCCCGGCGATCAACATGACCTTGGCTATCGACGGCACCCAGGAGGGCTTGAGGTCCAGGGCCGCTTCGAACCCGTGCACCGGGTAGGGCGAGAACAGGTCCAGGCCGCTGAACCCGGCCCGGCGGGCTTTCTCGGCCGCTTCCAGCGCCCGCTCAGGCGTGTCGAGATAGCCCAACAACAGCTTATGCGCTTTCATCGGTCAGCCCTCTTTCCGCCCGCGCCCGGTTTCAGCAGCACCATCTTTGTCTCGGACATCGAGATCGCCGGGAAGAACTTGATGAAGAGCAGGAAGAACGTGAAAAAGAAGCCGAACGAGCCGACCAGTACGGCCCAGTCGAAAACGGTCAGGCTGTAATGCCCCCAGTTAGCGGGCAGGAACTCGCGCGATAGAGAAGTGACGATGATGTTGAACCGCTCCAGCCACATGCCTACGTTGACCAGGATCGAGATAACCAGCATGGCCCTGAGGCTGCGGCGTATTTTCCTGAACCAGAAAAGCTGCGGCACGAACACGTTACAGATCAGCATGGTCCAGATCGTGGCCCAGTAGGGGCCGGTCGCCCGGTTCATGAACACGAAGCGCTCGTAGGTCTCCTCGCTGTACCAGGCGGTGAAAAACTCCATCGCATAGCTGTAGCCCACCAGCAGCGAGGTGAACAGGATCACCTTGTTCATCATCTCCAGGTGCCGCAGCGAGATATAATCCTCCAAGTGGTAGGCCCGGCGCATCAGCACCAGCAGGGTGACCACCATCGCCATGCCGCTGAAAATGGCCCCGGCCACGAAATACGGCGGGAAAATAGTCGCGTGCCAGCCGGGCAAGAGCGCGGTGGCGAAATCGAAACTCACCACACTGTGCACCGACAGCACCAGCGGCGTGGCCAGCCAGGCAAACTGCCAGTAGGCGCGCTCATAGTTGTTCCAGTCGCGCGAGGAGCCGCTCCAACCCAGGGCCAGCACCCCGAAGACGAATTTCTTGATCTTGTTCACCGCCCGGTCGCGCAGGGTGGCGAAATCGGGGATCAGGCCCTGGAACCAGAACATGGCCGAGACCGCGAAATAGGTGCTCACCGCGAAAACATCCCAGATGAGCGGCGAGCGGAAATTGACCCACAGCTCGCGGTGGTTGGGGTACGGGATCAGCCAGTAGGCGACCCAGGTGCGCCCCACGTGGAGAAGCGGGAACAGCCCGGCGGTCATCACGGCGAAGATGGTCATCGCCTCGGCGGTGCGGTTGATCTGGTTGCGCCAGCGCTGACGGAAGAGAAGGAGGATCGCGCTGATCAGCGTCCCCGCGTGCCCGATGCCCACCCAGAACACGAAATTGGTGATGTACGAGCCCCACATCACCGGATGGTTGATACCCAGGATTCCCAGGCCCTTGTGCAACTGCCAGCCCACGGTCAGGAACATCATCCCGGCCAGGCTCATCGCGGCGAAAAGCAGCATGGCCCAGAACAGTCCCGGGCGGGCGTCCATCGGGCGCTGCACATCCTCGGTCACCCGGGCCATACCCATCGACTCGGGCAGCCAGCCGGGTGAGGTGATTTTTTCAGCCGCGTCCGGACTTATCTGGGTGGTTTCATCCATGCTGATGGCTTTCACTTGTGTTATTCCGTGGCGCACGGTTACGGACCAGAGTCAGGTACGAAACCTGGGGGCGCGTGTTCAGCTCCTCCAGGGCCCGGAACGCGCGCGGCTCGGCCAGGAGCTTCGAGATGCGGCTCTCCGGATTGTTGACATCCCCGAAGGTCAGCGCGCCGGTGGGGCAGGTCTGCACGCAGGCCGGGACAACCTCGCCATCCCGCACCGGCGTCCCTCTCTCCTTGGCCCGGTAGCGCGCCTCGCGGATCCGCTGCACGCAGAACGTGCACTTTTCCATCACGCCCTTCTCCCGCACCGTGACTTCCGGGTTGAGCGTGAAATTGAGAGGCTTCTCACCGTAGGCCTCTTTCGAAAACTCGAAGTAATTGAACCGCCGCACTTTGTAGGGGCAGTTGTTGGAGCAGTAGCGCGTGCCCACGCAACGGTTGTAGACTTGCAGGTTCAGGCCCTCGTCATTGTGCACCGTGGCCAGCACCGGGCAGACAGTCTCGCAGGGGGCGTGGCCGCAGTGATGGCAGAGCATGGGCTGGTAGAGGGAGTCGGGGTTGGACGGGTCGCCGCTGAAATAGCGGTCCACGCGGATCCAGTGCATCTCGCGGCCCATCAGCACCTCGCGCCGGCCCACGTACGGGATGTTGTTTTCCACCTGGCAGGCCAGGGTGCAGGCCCCGCAGCCGTTGCAGCGGTTGAGGTCGATCAGCATGCCCCAGCGGTGGCCGGGATACTGGTGCTCATCCTCTTTCCAGAGCGTGGCCCGCGGGTAGTGCCCCAGGGCGGATGGCTCCCCGGTATGCCCGCCCCCGGCGTGCTCGAACTGCCCGGCCCGCGGGTCCTGGCGGAACTCCTCCAGCGTGGTCTCGAACACGATCGGCCGTCCGTGCGTGTCGGCGCTGCCCTGGACCGAGGCCAGACGGACCCGTTCGCCGGTGGGCGTGAGCCGGGCCTTGCGGCGGGTGAACGCAAGCCTCCCACCCTCGAACGCGGCCAGGGCGAATGCGTTCACTCCATGAATCTGCTCCTCGGCCCCGGCCGGGACATGTCCCCAGCCTACATCCACGGTCAAAGCTCCCCTCGCCTGCCCCGGTTTCACATGCACGGGCAGGACAGCCTCCGCGCCCTCCACGCTCAGGCGCACCTGGTCCCCCTCCGACAGCCCCCGTTCCAGGGCGTCCGCCGGGGAGATACAGACATAATTGTCCCAGGTAATGCGGGTCACCGGGTGCGGCAGCTCCAGCAGCCAGGGGTTGTTGACCGAGCGGCCGTCCAGGTGCACCGAGCCCGCGGTCAGGCTGAGCTGAAACTCCCCTTCCGCCGACGGCGTACTTTCATCAAGCTCGCCCAGAGCCGCGGCCACAGCCACGCTGTCCAGCTTGGGTGGATCGGCCGGCGTGTCCCCCAGGTCCAGCTCGGCTTGGCCTTTCTTGAGTGAGTCGAGCCAGAACGCCTCGAAATCGGCGGACAGGCCCAGGCCCGGGAAGATTATCTCTTTCCAGTGTATCTTTAAATAATCGCGCCAAGCAACTGCTTTTTCATTGTTTGTGAATTCGCCAATGCCGAGTGCCGCGCCCAGGGCCAGCAGGCTGTCCTCGGCCTGACGGTTCTCCCAGAGGGGTGAGATCGTGGGCTGCTGGAACACGAACAGCCCGCGCAGAGGCTCACTGTCGCCCCAGCTTTCCAGGGCGTGCAGCCCCGGCAGAACGTAATGGCAGAGCCGTGCGGTCTCATCCAGCCGCTCGGAAAGGGAGACCCGCAGCGGCACATTGAGCAGCGCCCGGCTGAACCCGCTCGCCTCAGGCAGGTAGAACGCCGGGTTGGTCCCGGCGATGATCACCGCCGCGACCTCACCCCGGTCCATCCGCTTCACCAGCTCATCCAGCGCCTCTGAGGGGTCGGTGTCCTGCTGGTCGCCCACTGTGCCGCTTTCGACAGTCGTCCCCTCGTTGCCCAGGATAGAGTTGAGCAGGTGCCCGGCCGCGTGCAGGGCGCTGTCACTGTCGAACTGGTTCGAAAAATTCTCTGTCAGGACCAGAGAGGCTCCGCTCGCAGCCCACAGCTCATCCGACAGACGGGCGATCAGACCCTCGGGCAGACCGAGGCGTTTCTCCACCGCCTCCGGCTCGAAACGGCTGAAAGAGGCGCACAGGGCGCTGTCCTGGGCATAAGCCGACACTTTCATGATAAGCAGCAACTGGTTCACCAGGGCGCCGGCCACTGCCAGCAGATCAAGGGTCGCCACCGGGTAGCGCTCATCTGCCAGCACCCCGGTTTCGCTCATTGTAGGCTCGAACGCCACCAGACGCGGCATCTCGCCTGATTCCGGGTTACGCCCGGCGGTGAACTGGCGCAGATCCTCCAGGTAGAACCGTCCCGAGGCGAAAATGTCAGCCCCCAGGGCCAGGGTCAGGCGCGAGCGGTCCAGACGGTAGCGGCACTGCCCCTTGTCGCCGAAACAGACCCGCCGCGAGGCGGCGTAGGCATGGTCGCGCAGCGGGGCGAAACGCACGTGCGAGGCCGGGCCCAGCCCGGCGACAAACCGTTCGGCCAGGGCGCTGCGCGCCGGTCCGTGCCAGGGGCCGCTCAGCAGCACCACCTCACCTTTGCGCTCTTTCAGCTTGGCCGCGATTTCCCGGTCCAGGTCCGCGAACGAGCTTTCCTCCCAGGCGCCTTGGTCAGTGCGGCGCAGCGGCTTTCGCGCGCGGTCCGGGTCGTAGAGGTCGAACACCGAGGCTTGGCCGCGGGCGCAGAGCACCCCGCGATTGAACGGGTTGTCCGGGTTGCCCTCCACCTTGATCGGACGGCCCTCGCGCACCTTGACCACCAGGCCGCAGGTCATGGCGCAGCCGCCGCAACTGGAGGCGTAGTAGTTGGCCACGCCGGGCACAATCTCCTCGGGGCGGTTCAGGTAGGGGATGATTTTCTCGGCCGGGCGCTGCATGCAGCCGGCCAGCGAGAACACCGCGGCCAGGCCGCCCAGCTTGAGGAAATCGCGCCGTCCCACCCCGGCCTTCTCGGGCGCAGTGGACACAGGCGCGCCGCAAAGCGGCCGGTAATGCTCCGCCCCCGCCTCCTGCGCGCGGACATACTGCTCGATGTCAGACCAATATCCGGCTGGTTTTTCCATGCTTTATCCGATCCGGTCCCGTTTCACTGGTGACAGGTGCTGCACTGGGTCAAAGCGTTCTGTTCCGGGAAAACACCGGTGGCGCTCTTGGCCGGTGCGGCTTTCACTGCCGGCAGCTCGCCGGCGGCCTCGGCGCTCCACAGTGTGGCCCGGCTGATATATTTAAGGTACGGATAGCTCTTGTACTCCATGACCGGGTAACCCCCCGTGCCCAGGCTGTCCTGAAGGGCGAGCCAGGCATCGCTCTTGTCGCGCTTGCGGTGGCAGGCCAGGCAGTCGCCCATCTCCAGTCGCATAACCTGGCCCACCACAGCCATTGTCTCCACCGGGCCGTGGCACTCCTGGCAGGTCACCCCAGCGTTAAGGTGCCACTTGTGGTTGAAATAGACATGGTCCGGCAGACGGTGCACCCGCACCCAGGGCATGACTTCGCCGTCGTTGTACATCTGGGTCATTTTCTTGATGTTGTCCTTCGTGACCGCGATCACCGAGTGGCAGCCCAGGCAGACATTCATCGGGGGGATCGTGGCGTGAGGGCCTTTCTCGGCCGAGGCGTGGCAGTACAGGCAGTCCATCTTGTAGTCGCCGGCGTGCAGCTTGTGTGAGAAAGGAATCGGCTGGTCCGGTGTGTAGCCGGTGTTGTACTCCAGGTTCCAGAGAAATTTCCCGCCCAAGCCGAGGACAATGAGCAGCAACAGTATCAGGTGTATGTGGTTTTTAACTGGTTTGAGCAACAGTCCGATCCCCTGAGTTGTTCTGTCATTCGGCGACTTAGGATGCTCTGGGGCTTAAAGGCAATCTGTATCAGGGCAGGCTTTACATGGCTTTTCAAAAAGTTTACACAATTTCCGGCAGGTTGTCCAGTGAGGGCGGTTTTTTTCTTGCAGGAAATTAAACATTGTTGCGATAACCCAACCCTGTCGGATGCACTATTAACGTGAAGATCAGGGTTGTGTTGCAGGAAAAGAACGGGCAGGAAACGATGAAAGGAATAGCAGGGATACAGAGATGATTTCGTAAAAACCGTTCAGTTTCGAACCGCGGTGAGGAAAATACGGGTGAAAACCAGCTCCAGCCTGTCCCCGCCTTTCGCCTGGGCGGAAAAATCCGCACCGACACGCTCAAGGAACCGCTCCGCATACCAGCCGGGCAGTGCCGTGCGGTAGCAGGCCGGGTTGAGGTAGCCGGCCGCGGCGCCGGTGGAGAAGATGGCCAGGGCCTGGGCCGCGGCGTACTCGCCGCGGATTGTCTCGAGACGGCAATGCGTGACCCTGAAGCCGTGGGCCTGGAAAAGCTCGCTGTACTGCCGTTCGGTGTCCAGGAACAGCCAGGGCGGGTCGAAAGCCGCCAGGAATGGGGCCAGGTCAGGGTCTTCCCAGGCCGCGGCCACGGCGCGCAGGAAATTCGGGCAGTAGTTGCGGGTGGCCGGGGCCTGCACCCCGACCCGCCCGCCGGGACGCAGCGCCCGACGGATTGCCTCCAGAGCCGGGGCAGGCTCACGGAACCACTGGAAAGCCGAGTTGCAGAACACGATATCGAACTGTCTGTCGAAATCCATCCCACCGGCCTCGGACTGCACGAACTCGATGCTGTCATCCCCCGAGTTCTGCCGTGCCTGGGCCAGCATGCCCGCGGCGCTGTCCACGCCCAGCACCCGTCCGCGTGTGAGGCCGCGCAGGGTCTTGGTCAGCCCTCCGCTGCCGCAGCCCAGGTCGAGGACGTCCTCCTCTGCCCCGATCGCCAGCAGCGCGATCAGGGTCTGGGCCGCTGATTTCTGCACCAGCGAGTTCTGCTCATAGCGTGAGGATCTTTTCGAGAAATCGGTCATAGCGCCGGCTCGGGGTTAAAGAAGAGCAGCCTTTCCCTTGTCCGGCGGAAAGGCTGCTCTCTCAAGATGGTGGAGGCGGTGGGCATCGAACCCACGTCCGAAGACCGGACGAATACAACCGCTACATGCTTAGCCGGCGTTCAGGTTGTCGTCATCGGTGGACTACGTCGGCCAGTCCACCTCAGACCATCCGGTGAAGTTCTCGCCCTCCCGTCACCGGCATCCGGTCGGGCCAGCCCGCTTTTTCGGCGTTCGTCACCGCTCCACGGGCGGGGATCCTGTGACGAACGTGGATGCCTTAGTTAGGCAGCCAGAGCCAAGTTGTCGTTGGCAGTTGTGATTTTTCCCGTTTTTTAACGAGGCACGGGGCCCCGGCATGCTGTCATACCCTTCCCTGTCCCCGTCGAAACCATGTCGCCCCCAGAGTGTTCCCACGGTTATCTGAACATAGCCAGGCGCATTGACAAAGTCAAGGCCCGCGAGTAATATATGCGGCGTTAGAAACCGCTCCAAACACCAGTTCCGGAGGAATCCGAATGACCGTGATCGACGGCATCGTCATCCTGTTCCTGGCCACTTTCATTCTACGGGGTTTCTGGAAAGGGCTGGTCAAGGAACTGTTCGCCACCCTGGCGCTCTGCCTGGGCCTGATCGCCGCGGCCAACTATCACCAACTGGCCGGAGAGAAACTGGCCTCCCTTATCCACCTGCCCGTCTCCAGCGACACCCTGGGCTTTGTCGCGGTCTTCATGGGGGTCTGGCTGGCCGTGGAGTTGATGTGCGCCGCGATGAGCCACGACAAGAAAGAGAAAAAGCTTCCCGCGCTCAGCCGTCTGGGTGGCTCCGTTATCTCGCTGGCGCGCGGAGTGCTGGTGGCATCGCTCGTGTTCGCCTGGGCCGAGATGAACTATCCTCACAACCGGGTGACCAGCCAGAACTACCTCACGCCTTACCTTCTGCAGAGCGCCGACTGGTGCCTGGAGCACGCGCCTTTCCTGACCCAGCGCCCCCCGCTCACACATCGTCACAGCTCACCGCCGGTCTGACCGGGCTCCGTTCCTTCCCGTTGATGGGCAAGTCGCTTTTATGTGCGCAATAGTGCCCGGAGGCTGTTGGAGTATTTACGAAGTGGCACGGCGCGCCGTGCCACTGCATCAATTCAAGACATACGATCCAGACCATGAATTCGCGCTCAAAGCAAAGCCCGCCGGGATAAGCAACTCTCCCCGCGGGCTTTAGTCATCGAATTATCCGTACCGGCTTTACATGCTGCCGCTCATGATCTTGGCCGCGTAGCCGTTGGAGGGGTCGAGGCCCACCGAGAGCAGTGAGTTGATCGTCCCCCGGCCGCGGTTGTAGGCCAGAAGGGCCAGGCGCAGGTCGCCGCGGAAGAAATGGAGCTGGTCCTTGAGGTGCTTGATTCCGATGCGGATGTTGTAGGCCGGATCGAAGAGTTTCTCCACAGTCGCGCCCGGGTCGATGGTAAGGGCGGTCTCGGGACGCACCTGCATCAGGCCGATCTCCCCCACCGAACCCACGGCGCGGGTGTTGAACTGGCTCTCGACCTGGATCACGTTGAAAATCAGGTTCGGGTCCATGTTCTCGCTCTCGCTGATCGAATTGACCAGCCGAGCCAGGTCCCAGTCGATGTTGAACCGGTCGGCGAAACGGCCGACATCGCGGTCCGACTCCACCTGCACCGAATGGGCCAGAGCGGTGCGGCGCATGGCGCGCGCCTCGGCGATCAGCGGCACCTCGGCATCCGGGATCGCCCCCCCGATATGAATCTTGACTTCGGTGGAGGTTGTCACGGGGGACTGGTACAGCCAATGGACCACTGAGGCCGACAGGGCGACAGCGACGAAGCCGAAAAGTATGTTGGATGAACGGGTGAGCAGCTTGGTCAGGCCCCGGGTTCGCAAGCGCGCCCCCCGGAGGCGGATTTGGGTCTTACGGTCGATTTCATTCCAAACGCTGGTACTGTGCATCTTGAATAACCCCTTTGGACAAAAGGCGTCTAACGCCTGTTTTCCAAATTGTGGCGGCTCGGTCCGACCGCCAGAGAATAATACACCCGGCTCCCTCTCCCACAAAAAAAGACCCTTTGAATCTCCAGAAATTCAAACAGGCCTTGTCATTATCCCATATCGGGTAGAAAACACCTTAAAAAAGCCGGTCCAATCGGTTGCCCGGCACGCAGTTCAGAATATAACCCTCTTATCGGCGTCTGTACCATATGTAGATTAAGGCTTCCTAAGCTACACCAAATATAGTAATGGTTGTGTGCGTTTGTCAAGTTTTTTGTTTGCCGCAGCAGATATTATTGGACTTCAAGGCCTAACATTGTTATAATCAAATGCAGGTTCCGTGCCATCAATTGTCTGCGGGGGGCAGTCATGAACCAGGGAAGAACCGACGATTTTTCCTTTTTCGCAGAGCGTGTCCTGAACTGGGTCCTCAACCTGGCCCTGTTCGGACTGCTCTATCTGATCGCAGCCAAAGTGCTGTCCAACCTGCCCTCTCTGCTCAACATCATCACCCTCTGAAACACACCACGCTCCGGCCACGCGGCTATTTCGTAATCAGGAACGTGGCGTCCCTGGCCACCTGCATCCCGCCCACCGTGTCCTGCACCGTGACCATCACGTTATAACGTCCCGGCGGGTAGCTGGACGGGTCGATGGAGAGGAAGATCGGGTCCACCTTGCCTGGCCGCTCCCAGTCCCGCTCGAAAGTGGAGACCACCTTGCCGGTCTCGTCCCGCACCCCGATCAGCCGTCCCAGGGTGCGAATCAGTTTCTGCGCCGCGCTCAGCTCGCCGCCGGTGGTGCTGACCGTGTACTCCACCCGGATATGCTTGCTGCCGGCCGAGTCGGGCTTCACGTTGTAAAGTTCGTAATAGATGAAGACCGGCTGGTCTTTCTTGAACGAGGAGGACGGCATGGGGGTGATCCGGTGCCCGCGGATGTTGAACTTGCTGGGCGTGTTGTCCTCGACCACATCCGCCGCCAGCAGAAGGTCGCTGATGTAGAGGCTGTCCGGCGAGCGGAACGAAGGCACCGAATAGTTGCTCTTGTATATCTGCATAATATTGCTCTTGGACTGCTTCATCCGCACTACCAGATGATAGTTGCCGGGCTTGAGCTGCAGACCCATCAGGTCCGGGATCATCTGGTCCTTGGAGGCCACGAAATTGTTGATCCGGTAGGTCTTGCTCTGCACGGAGCGGGCCACCTCTTTCCACCAGCTGTCGTAGACTATCACCTCCACCTCCACCGGGATGTCCACCGCGCCGAACGGGTCGGGCAGCTTGATCTGATCGGTGGGCAGGGCGAAAAACACACCCATTGCGCTCAGCGAGTCCTGGCCCTTGAGCGAAACCGGGTAGTAGTAGAAATTCATCGGCTCCTCCTCGGGCTTGAACTCGAAAGTCTCGGTGATTTCGCCCTCGGTGAAACCGCGTTCGGTCATCATCTCCTCGTCCGAGAACAGGTCCATCAGGCTGCCGTGACGGGCATCCTCGATGTTGCCCTGGAAATTGTTCAGCTCGTTGGCCAGCTGGTCGTACTTGGGGTCGATCTCGCCGCGTGAGCGGAACAGGGCCACGATATTGCTGCCGCCCATGTTGATCTCGGTCTGGAGGTCCGGGACCAGGGCCTCCTCAAGGCGGTAGACCATGCGGTAGTAGTTGTTCCGCGCCACGAAATTGTAGATCAGCGGCAGCGAGCGGTTCTTGCTGTAGAGCCAGGTCTCGTTGTCGCGGATCGCCCAGTTGCCGTTGAGGCTGACTTTCTGGTCCGGCTCGCCGTGCTTGATATATACCCGCCCGCGCTCATCGTAACCCGGCTTGAGCGGGCTGTAGAACTTGGTCTTGACCTCCTCCATCCGCTTGTAGTGCTCAACCAGGCGCTCGTTTTTCACCGTGTTCTGGGTCGGGTCCTTGCGGTTCCAGAAATTGATCAGGAACAGGCCCTTGTGGCCGGAGGGTGTGAGCTTGAACTCGCGTTTCTCATCGCTGGTAGTGATGTCGCGGATATCGCCCAGAGCGTCCTCGGCCAACTGGTCGTCCATCTGGCGCGCCGCGCTGAAATAGGCCTCGCAGGCCAACTCCGGCTCATCGAGGCGGAGCAGCTCCTTGGACATCAGGAAACGCTGCCTGGGGCTCAGGCTGTCCATGCCGGCTTTCTCGATACGCTGGAAAATGTCCTTGGCCAGATCGGCATCTCCACTATTGGTGTAGATGCGGGCAAGCTGGAACAGGAATTCCGGCTTGTCGTTGTTCATCTCACTCATTTCGGTGAGGAACAGGATGCCACGCTCGAAGAACTTGTCATCCACATAGGCGTCGCACAGCGTGTTTAACGTCTGCACATCGGTGATGTCCTCGCGCACGAGCTGCTCGAGCGTGTCCCAAAAATAGGCGTCATCGTGCTGCTTGGCCTTGAGCTTATCAGTCGTCATGGCGCGCCAGTAGCGGACACGACGGCTTTCGCCCTCGGCGGAGTGCAGGTTTTTCAGGCTTTCCTCGGCCTCTTTCTGCTTGTCGCGGATCAGGTAGACCTCGACCAGCCCGGCCCAGGCGTCCGCGCTGTGCTTCTCCAGCTCCAGGGCCTTACGGAAACTCTTCTCCGCGTCCTTCTCATCCTGCTCAAATAGCTGTGAGCGACCCAGGTCGACCATTATCTCGGCCGTGGGCTTGTTGTCACCGAGATACTTCTCCAGCGCCTCGCGGGCATCCTCCCAGCCCTTGTTCAGTATGGCCTCGCGGGCGAAATTCACCAGGGCCTGACCTTTCAGGCTGTCCACCGGCGAGTCCGCGGCCCGCAGCGCAGCGCCCCAGGTCAGCGAAGCCAGACAGACAGCGGCAAAGAGCAGGAAGGTTTTATGCTGTGAACCTGACATCCCGTTGAGTCCCCTGTGTGGAGAAGAGTATCGAAGTGCGGGTCATTTGTCGGTGATACACCCGAAATGCGCATCTGTTCTGATTTACAGCCGTACAGCGTGCCGGGAGGGCGGGCTGGCTGCAGCCAACAGCGGCCCGGCGGGTCAGAAACTGCGCGAGAGGTTGAGCCTCACGCCCGGGCAGTCGTCCGCAGAGCGTCCCGGGCTGGGATAGAGCCCCAGGTTCAGGCCGCTACGCTGCATGCCCTGGCTGCGGTTGAGCTTTTCCAGCACCAGCATGTCGATGGCGCTGACAATATGGTTGGCCAGCAAGACCGTGGTGAAACGGTTGCGCCGCCGGTACGACTTGTCGTTGCTGTTGAAAACGTCGTGGTAGAGCGCCTCGCTGTCCTCGATGCCGGTCCAGTCCCAGTTGTACTGGAGCGGATAGACCGCCTCCTTGTAGGCGGCCAGGGCGCGGCTCTCTTCCTCGGCGCTCTTGGCGACCGGGATTCCGCCGCTGGTGCCGGTGTAGTTGTTGATCTTGGCGATCTCCCACTGGTGGCCGTTGTAGGTGCGGGTGTCAGTCTCGGGCTGGACCCCGTCCAGCGAGGGATCGTTGTCGTAGTCACCGCTGGAGGCCCATTTGGTCAGGTCCTCGTAATACTCGCCGAACCCTCCGGCCAGCGGGTCGGTCACTTCCTCCGGGTTGTTGCGCAGTCCGCTCAACACGAAATTGCGGCGGGCATCCCGGGCGATGGCACGGAAACGGTCCTGACGGTCGTGGGCCTGGGCGTTGAAAAACACCATGCCGGCGATGGAACCCCCCTCGGCCGCGAAATAGGCCCAGCCGCGGCGCTTGCCCTCCATAAGCTGCGGCAGCCCGGGCACGAGAGCGGCCAGGGCGATTTTCGCACCCGGTGGCAGGTTGCGGATGAATTCCGCCTCCCGGCTCGCGGGCGAACCCGCCCCGGTTTCAGTCTGGGCGTACACAGTCCGGGCAGGCTTTGCGTCGAGATGCGGCGCCGCCTGGGCGAACAGGTTTCCGGTAATCAAGCACACGGCCAGCAGCGATATCGGCCTCATCATCTCCCCTGTCATAATAAGCCCCCGGCGGCCCAGTCACTTTCCACGAGGCCCCGGGGGCTGCGTTCTGTCATGCGGACCACACCATAACGCTTCCCGGCTCGATCTTAAAAATGAGCGGTCAGCGCGAAGAACGTGCGGTCGCTCAACGGGTTGACTCCCAGCTCGCGGGCCAGGTCGAAAGCGTAGCCGCGCCAGCTCACCCCGAAACCGATCAGGGCTCCGCTCAGATCGCCCTCCTCGCTCAGGTAGCCGCTGCGCATGGCCAGCAGCAGGTCCTCTTTCGGCTGGACCGAGAACTCGCCGCCCACGAAAGTGCCGCTGCTGGCCGGGCTGCCGACCAGGAAACGCTCGTAATCGGCGGCCAGCAGGAAATTGAACTTGTCCGTTTCCATCAGGTGTTTAAGGATGTTGTAGCCGAAACCGACCCGCACGCGGCGCGGCAGGCGGTCGGACTGGTACTCGTTCTTGTGCTGCATGTCCGTGCCCAGGTCCAGGATCGACATGCCGAACTGCAGCGGGACATCGGTCAGCGGGCGGTAGAGCACTCCCAGGTCCACAGCGGCGCTGGTGCCCACGCCCCCCTCTTCGCTGGAGAGCTTTTCACGGATGTATTTCATGGTCACGCCCACGTCGATTTTTTTGCTCAGACGGGTGGCGAACGAGCCGTACATCATCAGCACGCTCTGGTTGTCCAGGCCCTGTGAACTCTGGCCTTGGCCAATCCGTTCGTTGCTGCCCAGGTCCCAGAGGTTGGCCGAGACCGCGATCACGCCGATGTCCTTGATCGGCACGCCCACGTTGAACAGGTTGAAACTGATCTGGTCCTCAGTCTCCTGACCCATATTGTCGGTGACCGTAAAGCTGAACCCGTTATAGCGCGAGAAATAGACCTCGGTCTTTGTCAGCGAGGCCAGGCCGGCCGGGTTCCAGAGCACTGTCGCAAGGCCCTCGGCCACGCCGGTGTAGGCATGTCCCATACCGATCGCGCGTGCGCCGTTCTGCTCGGTGAATTCCGCTTTTATGCCTTTATTGTCGGCGGCGTAAAGGCTGGAACCGTAAGCGACGGTCAGAGCGACGACAGCCAGGGACAAGATGAACTTTCTAAGCATCCGTATATTCTCCTATAAGGTTTTGAAAGGGGAAACAGCAAGTCTACTTTTTTCAGCGACTAAGTAGGGCTTTGCCTGTGGCCTCCACCTCCTCGGTGTCATTTGCTGCGCCTGAAACAGGCTTGCAGATAATCTTATAAATGTAAACTCCGTTGGCAACCTTTTCATGATATTCATCCCGCCCGTCCCAGCGCACCCGGTTGAAACCGGCCGCGGCCCCGAAAAGCCTCAGCTCTCGCACCGGGCGTCCCGCCACGCTGAATATGCGCACCCGCACATCCGCCGCCGAGCCGAGGTCGAAACAGATATCCGTCTCGTCCTGGAACGGGTTGGGGTAGTTGAGCACATTCTCCAGGCTGAGCGCTGCGCCGGCCGGGCTGACATACAGCATGATCTCGAAGCGGCTGCTGTTGAGCGCGTTGTCCGTGGCCCGGAACCGGAAACTATGCAGCCCCTCCCCGACCGCGCTCAGGTTCACCTCCACCGAGCCCTCCTGATAGCTGTCCGTGCGGTAACGGAAAAAGCCGGTCAGGTCGGCCGAATAGGAGGAACCTTCATCCACCTCCACCCAGAGCTGGTAACCCGTATCACCGGTAGTGTTGATACCGCTGGCGTCCTTGAGCGACAGGACCAGCGGCGTGCCGGCCGATACTCTGTCTCCGTCGCGCAGCTCACGGTCACGGTAGAGCACGTGCATCTCGGGGCCGGCACTGTCCGAGAGCGCGATCCCCTGGCGCGAGACCGGCACTTTCTCCCCAGCCCCGGAGGCATCCGCGCTCTCACTGGTGGCGTAGCCCAGGAACCGTCCGCTGCCCGCCGCCTGGCTCAGGCTGTCCGAGCCCTGGGTCTGGGCCAGGTTGAGCGGCAGCACAAAAGCCCCGCTGAACCTTCCCCCGCTCACGGTCACGCTGCCGTCGAACAGCACCGACGGCGCCGGGACGAAACTCACCTGTTGCGTGCTTGTGGCGCCGCCCAGGTTACACTGGTACGAAAGTGTTACTTTGTCGGCATCACCCAGGAACTTTATCTGCGCCACTCCCGAGAAATCGTTCAGTGTCTGCCCGGCCGTGTTTTTCACGCTGCCGTTGAACTCCACCTTGCCGCCGGGCTGGAGCGTGGCGGCGCTTTCGAGCTGCGTGTCGAGCTGCCCGACGGGTGCGTGCAACAGCAGGGCCGGATCGCCGAATACCGTATATTGTTCCGAGTTGCTCGATCCCGTGTCCCCCATGCCCAGGCGGGCCTGGAGCGCGGCCTCGCCCACTGTCACGGTCGGCGTGGTAAACAGATTCCGCACCATCAGACGGTTGAGAGCCAGGTCCAGCCCCGCATAAGTCACCCGCGTGCCCGCGTAGACCGCAATGGCGCCGCCGCCGCTGGCGGTCAACAGCCGCTCCGCCATGGCATCCGAGCGGTAGCTGTCGAAATAGCCGATAGAACAGGATGAACTAAGCACCAGGGGCAACTTGTATCCGTTGCTAAGCAACGGCAAATCCCGTTCCACATCGAACACCAGTTCCTGGGCCCACTGGGTCGGGCTGCCGTGACCGAAATAATTGATCAGCAAGGCCCCGCGGTTCCACCACTGGATCAGATCGCGCGTGGCAGCCGGCTTTCGGCTGCCGATTTCCGGCGGATCGAACGGGTAGCGGTCGAGGTACACTTTTTTCCGCTCCAGGTCATTGGGCAGAAGAGAATCTATCGACTCGCTGCCAGCAGCCAGCCCCCCCACCTGATCGCAGTTTCCACCGCTGGAGTACCCGTCATCCGCCGCCAGCACCGCGCGCCGCACCCAGTCGCCGCGGTCGCGTCCCTGCTCGTAGCGGGCAATCTTGTCCACCACCACCGCGGCCTCCGCGGCCGATTTTACCGGCAGCCGCCCGAGGGAAATCTGCGGCGGAGCGCCGCTTTCAAAGCGTGCGTACCACTCGTCCACCGCCGTGTCCTGAATGTTGATGAAAGGCAGGATCAGGTTCGCCCTGGCCCGGCCCTCGGCGGTGTAGCCCCGGAAATCGTTGTGCCCGTCACCGAACAGCACGGCGAAGCGCGGGCGCACGCTCCAGGAGTCGAAAGCGAATTTGAAAAAATTGCGGATCGCGGCCGGGTCGCGCTGGCCCAGGGCGAACTCGTCGTAGATGTCCTCCACCGCCACCACCTGCGTGGAAAGACGCGAAGCGCGGGTGTCGGCCAGGGCGCGGGCCTGGGAGGCCAGGGCGCGTGGGGTAATCACTACATATTCAGCCCCGGCCAGATGCCGCAGGCCGGGCGGCTCGAACAGGCTCACGGTCGCGGGACGGGCGTAGGCGGTATCGGTCAGAACCACGAACGAGCGCAGGGAGTCGGAAGCGGCGGCCAGAGCAAACCGCGCGCTGCTGCCGGTTCTTTCGACCGCGCTCAGGTGCACCGGCTGCTCGGGCCGGGTGACATCGTAGACCTCGGTTTCACGCACCGCGTCCTCGGAAACCTGATACACGGCCGGGCCGCTGTCCTGACGGTGGTGGAACTCGGCCTGGGTGCGGCCGCTCAGGGTCAGTGAGGTGTTCACCCGCAGCTCGACAAACCCGTATATCTGCCCCGGTCCGGTGAGGGTCAGGCTGTTGCCGGACTGGCCCAGGCCGCCCTCCGGGACGGCTTTCCAGCCGGTGGTCACGGCGGTGGCGGAATAGTTGGCCCCCTGGGTGAGCAGGGCGCCGTTCAGGTTCAACCGCCAGAGTGCGGTGGCGTAGCGTTCCTGGCCGTAGAACTGGCAGCGCAGCCAGTTACCGCCTGAAAGAGGGTTCACGGGGAGATCGAGCCGCCGCTCGCGGCTGTCAGGGCTGTCGGAGTCCTCGACCCAGGCCCAGTAGTCGGGCACGGGGTTGAGCTTGGACTGCTCGGTCTGAAGGTCGGGGAAATAGACAGTGTTGCGCTCGAAATGCAGCCAGCGCTCGGCGGTTGTCACCGGCAAGGCGCTTTGTGACGGTGCAGCCGTGTTCTCGGCCATGCGCAGGCCGGAGGCTACCGGGTCACCCCAGGCCAGCCAGTAGACCGCCCGGCTGTCGTAGCGGTGGCGCAGGCTCGCTACTGCGCCGCTGTCATCCAAGGTAAAGCGGTCCAGGCCCTGGCCGTAGAAAATGATCCGGTCATTCGGGTCGAATCTGCCGTCCTGCGCCCCGGTCACCCGGACCGCCACCTCGTGCAGGTCGGGCTGGGCGGCCTCAGGGGCCTCCTCCAGCATCAGTCCTCCACCCCAGTACAGGCGAAGGTTCGCCGGGGTGATCCCGGACAGGTCGGCACCGGCGGCCACCAGGTCGGCGCCGCTCACGGAGTATACACCGCTGGAATCGACACTGAGCGCGGCCCAGCGCGGGGCACGGTCGAAAGGCGAGGCCGCGGCTGCGGCCAGACGGCTGCTGCGCGGGGTGCGCCAGGCGGCGGCGCTCTGCCAGTTGAGGAGCGAGCCCCGGACCAGCGGGTCGGGGGATACGGTTGCGGCAGGCTGGGAGGAGGAGCCGCTGAAAGTCAGGCTGAGGCTCAGGCTGCGGCGTACGCTCAGCCGCCCGCTGGACGGGTCGTAGCTGAACGGGCTCACGGTGAGCTGCACGATACGGTAATCGCGGAAAGAGAAAGGACCGGCCATGCTGAGAGCCGAGGCCGGGTACTCGCCGCCGCGGGTGTATTCCGGGGCGAGGGCCTGGAACGACAGCTCCCCTGTCTCGTTATCCGGAGTGGACTGGGACGGGGCCAGCGTGCCGATACGCACGCTCTGGATATCCTCACCCCCTGCTGAAGCGCTCACCGCCACGCCGGGTGGAACGGCCAGGGCTACGCTGTAGCGCGGCAGCGGCGGATAGCCCGGCGGGCCGAAAAGCTGTGCTCCGGTGGCATCGATCCGCGCATAGTCCACACCGCGCATGAAGACCGGCTCGACAGACCATGCCGGCAGCTCGAAAACCAGGCGCACTCCCCCGGGGCCGGAGGAAACCAGACGGAAAGGCCCCTCGGCTGCGTTCAGCCGCGACTGGAAAGCGCAAAAAGTGATTGTCAATCCGGTCAACAGAACGGTGCTGAATATCTTCCGTCCGGCTCTCAATGCGTCTCCGACACTCAGAATGACCGGGCCTCGTCGATCAGCATGATCGGAATATCGTCCTTGATGTCGTAGATCAGGCGACACGCGTGGCAGACCAGCTCGTTCTGGTCATGACGGTATTCGAGATCGCCCTTGCATTTCGGGCAGACCAGAATTTCAAGCAGTTTCGGGTCGAGCATCCTGTCCTCCACTGTTGCTTCGGGTTAGAGTTTGTCGGGCGTGTAGCCGACCATCTTGAGAAAGGAATCGTTCTTACGCCAGTTTTCTTTCACCTTGACCCAGAGGTCCAGGTAGATACTGGAGCCGGAAAGTTCCTCAATCCGGGTGCGGGCCTCGCGGCCAAGCCGCTTGAGCTGCTCGCCGCCCCGCCCGATCAGAATCGCTTTCTGTCCCTCGCGCTCCACGAAAATCACGGCCCGGATGTAGGCCTTGTTCCCCGGACGCTCCTGGTACTCCTCCACCTGCACTGCGGCGGCGTAGGGCAGCTCCTGGCGAAACTGCTCGAAAATGGCCTCGCGGATCAGCTCTGCTGCGAAAAACCGCATCGGCTGGGTGGCGATCTGTTCCTCCGAGTACATAAACTCACCCACCGGCAGCCGCCGGACCACCAAGTCCAGCAGACGCCCGGTGCCGTCGCCGGTCAGGGCGCTCACCGGGATGATCTCCGCGAAAAGCCCAGTGCCGTCGCACTCGGCGATAAGCGGCAGCAGGCGGTCCCTGGGGATGAGGTCGATCTTGTTCAGGGCCAGGATACAGGGCACCTTGAGCCCGCGCAGCCGTCCCTCCAGCTCCGGATCCAGGTGCAGGCCGCGGCTTTCGGCGGCGTCCAGGATGAAGATCACCACATCCGCCCCGCTGACTGCCTTGAAACTGGTCTGGATCATCATTTTCTGCATGCGGTCGCGTGGCTGGATCACGCCGGGGGTGTCGATGAAAAGCGCCTGGAAGCCCTCCCCGCTCAGGATGCCGAACACCTGCTGACGGGTGGTCTGGGCCTTGGGGCTCACGATAGAGATTTTCTGCCCCAGCAGGTGGTTCATCAGGGTGCTCTTGCCCACATTGGGGCTGCCGGCTATCGCCACCACTCCGCTGCGCTTCGCTCCGGGACTGACCGGTTTGCCCTCTGCACCAACTGTCATTGCTCTGCACCCCGTCTTAAGGGAATCTACGAAACGGTCTCAACCCGCCGCAACGGCGAATATAATGCAAAAAACCCCGCGAACCAAGTTTGCGGTTCATTTGCATGGCCCGGTCTGTCTGTTGGGAATAGTATGGTGCGCCATCGGGGAGTCGAACCCCAAACCTACTGATTAAGAGTCAGTTGCTCTGCCAATTGAGCTAATGGCGCACTGCAATCGGACGAAGCCTTGTTTGGATGGGGCCTCACTGAAGAGGTGTCGGCCTTGTCAGCGCGAACGGCTACAATATACACTGAAAAGCCGCTCCAGGCAAGGGAAAAATCGATTTCAGGCACTGGTTTTTCGTCTGGGGTTGGAAACGGCAGTGCACTACGGGCCGTCAGGAGACGGCCCGGTTGGGAATCAGGGCTCTTTGCGGGACCGGCGCGGAGGAATGGAAATGGTGGTCTTGCAGGTCGTGCAATTGAACAGGTACAGGAAACGGTCCGATTTGAGCGTTATCGGCTGCTTCCCGATATAGATCAAATCCCTGTGCTTACACATTTTCCGTCCCCTTCTGTTCATGACCCACCGTCCTGTTGCCTTTCCTGGCTTGTTAAGAGCAAATAGCATGCCAGCCCTCTTCCCGGCATGCTATTTTACGTTTATATCTTGGACCACATACAATTAAAAAAATTAATTCTCTCCCCGACCCCTGTAGAATACGGCATTATTTTCTCACAGCCAGGGAAAATATGCTGCTCAAACCCATACTTGTAGATACACATGTCTCTTTTGGGGCAACAATGATAAGGATAATGTTGTCACGATGGGATCAAACAGGACGGCACAAAATCGGGCGAGGTGTCCGGAGCGTTCTCACTTGCCTGCGCGACGGGCGCTGGCGCGCTCCAGAACTTTTTTCTCCTGGCGGGTCAGGCTGTGGATGCCCTGGGCGTTGATCTTGTCCAGGATGCGGTCCACCTCGGCCTGCTCGCTCTGCCGGCTCTCCAGCTCACGGCTGACCAGGTGGATCTGGCGGCGGCGACGGCGGTCGTGCCAGGCAGAGGACAGGCGGCTGAACTGCCAGTCCTTTTTCAGGTAGAGATACCCGATCAGCATACCGCTCAGGTGAGCGAAATGCGCGATGCCCGAGGGGGTCCAGCTGAGCCAGAACTCGATCGCCGCCAGCAGGAGCACGAAATATTTGGCCTTGATCGGAAAGATCAGCATGAACAGGATACGCCGGTCTGGGAACATCATGCCGTAGGCGGCGAGGAGCCCGAAGATCGCCCCACTCGAGCCGATCAGCGCCTGGTTGGGCAGCCCGGCCCGGATGGGCAGCGACCAGTCGGAGGCGAAGATCCAGTACAGAAGGCCCGCCCCTACCCCGGTGATGAAGAAGAAGATTGTGAACTCACGGGTGCCCCAGGTGCGCTCGATCTCGGAGCCGAACATCCAGAGGGCGAACATGTTGAACAGAAGGTGCCACAGGCCGCCGTGGACAAACATGTAGGTGGCGAACTGCCAGAGGAAAAAGCGGGTGTTCACCAGGTGCGGGGTCAGGCCGAACACGGTCACCCAGAGCGAGCTGCCCGCGGCCATGCGCAACAGGCCGTCCACAATGTACGAGCCGATGCAGGCGATCAGGATATACTTGACCGCAGGGCTGAAACCGCCTCCCAGCAGGTAGCCGGGCTCCTCGTAATAGGTGTTGTAACGCAAGGCAATCTCTCTCTCGGCTGACAATAACTACCAGCGGCGCCACCAGCGCGCGGACAGGAGCGAGAACGCCGCCAGAGCCAGGGCCGCTCCCAGGCTGAGCAGCACCCCGCGCCGGACCGAGTCGGACTCGTAGGCGAAACGCACGCTGTGCCGCCCCGCGGGCAGGGCCACGGCGCGCAGGGCGTAATCGGCGCGCAGGATTTCCTGCGGGGAGCCGTCCACCCAGGCTTTCCAGGCCGGGTAGTCCCACTCGCTCAGCACCAGGATTCCGGGCGCCGGGCTGTCGGTTTCCACGGTAATCTCGTTCTGGGAATATCTTTTAACCTCGGCTTTCGTTTCAATATGCCCCTGGTCCTTTGACGAGTCAATGCCGGGGGCTTTCTCCAGCACGGCCTCGCCGCGGTAGTCGAACGTGGAGTCGTTCAGGGTGGCCAGGATCACCGGGTCCTCCTGCAGCACGCGCCAGCGGCTGAGCAGGAACGCACGCGGCATACAGGTGGGGTTGGGCACCAGCCCGGCCCGCTGCTGCTGGTAGTCGATCACGATCCTGTACTTGACGTTCAGCAGGTCGAACTGACGGTCCAGGCCGACCTCGCCCAGGCGGCGCTTGAGCTGCAGCGGGTTGTAGCCCTCCAGCAGGAACAGACGGTCCAGGCAGCCCTGATTGCGCCGCAGCACCATTACACCGGGGTTTTCCAGGCTGCGGGCGTTGATCCGGAACAGCTCGGTCTGAAGCTCCTTTTTCAACTGGACCGCAGCCGGCGAGTCGGCGTAGAACTGGCCCGGGTCGGTCTTGCCGTCCAGGAACGGACGGCCGAATGTGAGCAGCTCGAAAAAGGTGAAAAGCACGGCCGCATATCCCATCCAGCGCAGGTCGAATTTCAGCGGTCCGCCGGCGGCAAGACCCAGCAGGATAAGCGTACACGCTATTGTGGCCACTGAGTGCAGGAGAGCGGTCGAGGCCAGGGACTTGACCTCGGGACGGGTCAGGGCGCCCTCAAACAGTCCGTTCAGCGCACCGGCGTAGAGCAAACAAAGCATCAAAACAACGACCACTCCCAGGGCGGCGGCGACCAGCAACGGACCCCGCACCACCTTTCCCCCGGCCTCGCTCCTTTTCCGCCGCAGCGCCTCCCAGCCCAGGGCGGCCAGCAGCGCCAGGCCGAACGAGGCCAACGCCGCGAACCGTCCCGGAATGCGGAACCGTCCGAATCCCGGAGCGAACTTGAAGCACAGCCAGTAAAGCCCCCCGAAGCGCCCCAGAGCCAGCCAGAGGCTTAACCCGGTAAGGAGCGCGGCGAACTGCACCCGCCGGTCGCGGCGGAAAGCCCCCAGCGCCCAGAGCGCCAGGCTGAGCGGCAGCACCCCGACAAACAGGCAGGTCTCCCAGAACGCGCTGTAGCCCCCGGCCCAATAGGTGTTCTCGGCCGGATACTGGGTCCCGAAAAAGCCCGGGCAGATCAGCTTGAACAGCAGCAGCGGGTGCAGGGAGTGCTCGACCGAAGCCTCCCAGGTCATGCTGCTGCGCGGGGTGTAGCGGGCCAGTTCAGCGGCGGGCAGCCAGTTGAAGGCGTTCAGCCCCACCCCGAAGCCCACCACGCCGAGCAGGGTCAGAAAGCGCGCGCCGGAGGCCGAAAGGCTCACCGTCCCCCCATGCTCCCGCGCCCCCACCTCGTGCAACAGCCATTGCAGGCCCAGCACGTAGCAGATGTACAGGGTGTACTGCGGGTAGCCGCCCATGGTGCTCAGTGCCAGGGTCAGGGCGGCGCCCACGGCCCAGCGCAGGCGGCCGCTATCCAGGGCGCGCTGGAACAGCTCCAGGATCAGCGGCAGCCAGATGAAGACGTTGATGAAATTCAGGTGGATCGCGTGCGTGATCAGGAACCCGCTGAACGCGAAAGTCACCGCGCCCAGGAGGCTCGAGTCGGCGCTCAGCTTGAGATAGCGCAGGAAACGCCAGCAGAGCCAGCCGGCCAGAAAATAGTGGAGCACGTCGAACAGCTGCACCACCCGCGGGCTGAGGCTGTCCGCACCGGCGAACACGGTCTGGACCAGGTTCAGGGGGTACAGCACCGCAGTCTGGATGTCGGCGAAAAACGGCATTCCGCCGAACACGTAAGGGTTCCAGAACGGGAACTCGCCCCGCACCAGCGAGGTGGCGGCAAAGAACCGCACCGGGTAGGAGAAATGGAGGAAATCCTCCCAGAGCCAGGCCTGTCCGGATTTGAGCGGCGTGAGGTAAGGCCAGAAGAATATTGCGGTCAGAGCGGCGAGGGCCAGCAGCGGCAGCCAGCGCAGAATACTGTCCGGCCCCGGTTTCCCGGCGCCGCGCTCAGGTTCGGTTGGGGCGGCTTTCCTTTGCCCGTCGCTCTTGCGGGTGCTCATGGCCGGTACAGTCCGCGGCGGTCGTTGCGCCAGATGGTGAACAGCTCGGAAAAGCAGGTGAACACGTTTTTCAGCAACCGAACCCGGGTGGCCTCGTCATTGGCCCATTCCACCGGGACTTCATCCACCGCGAAGCCCTTGCGGTCGGCGATCACGATTATCTCGGTGTCGTAGCTCCAGCCGTCGATAGACTGGCAGCCGAACACCGGCGCCAGGCTCCGGCGGCTGAAACACTTGAAGCCGCAGGTGAAATCGCTCACCCGCAGGCCGAAGATGACATTGCTCAGCCAGGTGAACACCTTGCCCATGTTCTCGCGGTAGCCGGGCTGGTGTTTCACTATCCTGGCGCTGTCCACCTTGCGCGTGCCGATTATCACGTCCCGACCCCGCTCCATCAAGGGACGGAACCGGTCGAGCATGACGATGGGCGTGGAAAGGTCGGCATCCATGAACACGGCGAAATCGCCGCGGGCGGCCAGCATCCCGGTGCGCACCGCATGGCCTTTGCCACGGTTCTGCGCGTAGCCCTCCACCCGCACCGCCACCTGCGGGTTCTCGAACGAGCGCACCACCTCGCGGGTGCGGTCGCGGCTCCCGTCATCCACCACCACGATCTCACTGGAGTAGTCCTGCGCCCGCAGGTAGGCCAGTATCGCCTCCAGGGTTGCGCCGATCCGCTTTTCCTCGTTATAGGCCGGGATGACCACGCTCAGAAACACTTTCCCCGAATCCAAGTGACTCTCTTTCTCCAGTCGTTGCGGTTCAAGTGCGCTCAGCCGGGGCGGCGGCACAGGCAGAGCAGCGATTTGCCGAACGGGAAACCGGGCCGGGGCAGAAAATGCCGCTCGAAGCTGAACACCCGGTGGAACACGGCGTTGGCGAGGCCGCTGAATTCAGGGTAACAGTTTTCCTCTTTCAGCGGCCGGCGGAACCGGTCCAGGAGCAGGTCGACCAGAGCCAGCGGAAAGAGTAGTGAGTTGAAATGCGTGAGGTACTCGAAACTGAAACCGGCCCCCTCCAAAAGAGTGCGTAGCGAGCGCGAATTGTACCGCCGGTAGTGCCCGAAGATCACATCCCGGCTGGTCCACTGCCAGCGGTCGGCCGGGACAGTGAGCAGAAGGTGTCCGCCCGGGACCAGCATCCGCTTGAGTTCCGCGGCCGCGGCCACATGGTCCTCGATGTGTTCCACCACGTCCATACAGAACAGGAACTCGAAGCTGCGGTCCCGGAACGGCAGGCGCGTGCTGTCACCGCGCACCAGTTGTTTCATCCCGCGCCGCGCGGTGCAGCGAAGGGCATCCAGCGAGTAGTCGAAACTCACCACCTCGGCGCCCAGGTTTTCGGCCAGGCAACTCGTGGCGCCGGGGCCGCAACCCACGTTCAGAAGGCGCAGGCCTGGAGCGATCAGGCCGCGCAGCAGACGTTCGAGGATCAGCAGTCGTCCGCTGTAGAGCCAGTAGCTTTCCTCCCGGCTGTCGAACTCCTGCATGACCTTCTCGTTGTCTTTCATCGGCCCTCTCCGGACATGCCGGACTGCCCGGGCGCGGGAGAGGCCGCCGGGGCCAGGCTGTCCACCGCCGCCGGGCTTTCCTGTACCTGCGGCGCCTGGGCCGGGATCACATCGCCGTTGTGTATCTCGAGGATGAAAGTGCGGCGCTCCACCCGCCCGTCCGGCTCCACCGAATACTGTCCGTAGGCCCCGTCCAGGGCGGAGACTTTCTCCAGCGCCTCGGCCAGCCCCTTGCGGCTGACCGGGAAATCCCCGGCCGCGTACAGAATCATCCCGGCGGCGTCGAACCCCAGGGCCGAGTACTTGTTCACCGGCCGCTGGCAGATACGCTCGTAGTCGGACTTGAAACTGTTCCAGAGCAGCTCGCGCGAGCCCTCGTAGAACGGCGAAGCGAACAGCACGCCCTCCACGTACTCGCCGCCCATGCGCAGCACCCGCTCGCTGCGCCAGGTCTCGGTGCCCAGGATACGCGCCTGTCCCAGGCCGTAGTAATGCACCTGTGAGGCGATCTGGGTGATATCGTTCAACTCGGCCGGGATGTAGATCGCATCCGGCAGGTAGCGCTGGAGCAAGGTCATCTGGCTGTCGAAATTGTTGTCCTCGCCGCTGTAGCGCAGGTCGGCCACCACCGCGCCGCCGTTGTGATGGACCGCGGAGCGGAAACTGGCCGCCAGCAGTGCGCCCTTTTCGTTGTTCGGGGCGAGCACGGCGAAGATCTGAAGGCCCAGCCTGTGGATCGTGAAATCGGCCAGGCGGCGCAGTTCGGCCGGGTCGGTGCGGTTTATCGCGTGCACCAGCGGGCCCAGCCCGGCCAGTTGCGGCGACTCAGCGGTCGGGCAGACAACCGGCAGGGAGGCGCCAGAGGCGGCCATGGCCAGCGACAGGGTGGCGTCATCCTGGTACGAGCCGATCAGTCCGGCCACACTTGTGTCCTTGGCCAGCTCGCGCCCCAGCGTGGCGGCGATCAGCGGGTCGGACTGGTCATCCCGGAAGACTGTCTCCACCCGGACTGCCCCGTTGTGCGTGGCGTTGTAGCGGTCCACAGCGATCTGTATCCCCTCGCGGATCGCCTGGCCGAAATCGGCGTAGCGGCCGCTCAGAGGCAGCACCACGCCGATCCGGTTGCAGTGGCCTGGAGCGGTGGCCGCCAGAGGGGCTGGCGCGGCAGCCTGAAACCGTCCCAGGACAGCCAGCAGCTCGGAGGTCTGGATGTCCGGCACCGCGGACTTGTATGCGTTGAACAGGGAATCCGCTCCGGTGTTGCGGCCCAGCGCCAGGCGCGAGCGCAGGCCGTAGTAGAGGCCGAGAAACGCGAACTGGCTGTCAGCGGGGGCCAGGGAGGCTATGAAACTCTCGCAGCGGGAGGCGCACTGCTCGTAGCGCCCGGCGGAGTAGTCCTCGACCGCGGAAAGTATCTCGGCGTAGGGCGCACCCTGGCGCAGGGCCTCGGGCGTTTGTTTCTGCTTCGCGGCGAGCGGTGCGCAGAACGCGGCGATGAAAACAATTAGAGCCAGCAGAGCCGGAACCGATTTCCTAATGCGCTGCGTATCTTGCATAGATGGGGCCTTCCGGTGCGTTGAAGCCGGTGACAGTGAATGATATAGATTACTAAAATAGTCGAATGGGGTCCCGATTTCAACTCAAAACTGACTCCAGGGCAAAAAGAATGGGCGCACGCGGGGTGCGCCCATCACAGCGGACGAAGAAACACGGCTTTACTTTCAACCCATCCTCGACCTCAGCCCCGGCCCGTGCAACCACCGCGGACCGGACCCTCTCTCAAGCGCTCACTCGGCCGCTTCGGTCGATTCCGGCTCCGCCCCGCCCTCCGGCTTCACTTCCTCAGCCTCATTATTCGAATCGCTCTCCGGCTCATCGCAGGAGACCTCAGCGGCCGGGGATTCCTCATCCTCGACCACCACCTCGACTCCGTCATCCTGGGCCTTGAGCTGCTCCTTGGCGTAGCGCTTGGCCTCGGCCATGTCGCGGACGGCCAGGACGATACGGTGGTTCTGCGGATCGTTCTCGATGATCTTCAGCTTCAGCTCATCCCCGATCTTGTACACATCCGAGGGATTACTGACCGTGCCCTTGAGGCCGAGCTGCGAGATCGGCACGAAACCCTCGATGTCCTCGCCCAAGTCGACCACCACGCCCTTTTCGAGCAGGCGCACGATCGGGGAATCCACCTCGGTGCCGACCGGGTACTTCTCGCCGATCTGCTCCCACGGGTTGTCGGCCAACTGCTTCATGCCCAGGCTGATCCGCTTGTTGTCGATGTCCATGTTGAGCACCACCACCTTGACCTTGTCGCCCTTCTTGACGATCTCGCTGGGGTGATGGATCCTCTTGGTCCAGGACATGTCACTGATATGCACCAGCCCGTCGATGCCCTCCTCGATCTCCACGAAGGCGCCGTAGGAGGTCAAGTTGCGCACACGGCCCTCGATGACCGTACCGACCGGGTATTTCTGGTTTAGAGTCTGCCACGGATCGGCCTCGGTCTGCTTGATGCCGAGCGATATTTTCTCTTCCTCGGGGTTGATCGAGAGCACCACGGCCTCGACGATGTCCCCGATGGCCACGACCTTGGAGGGGTGGCGGATATGACGGGTCCAGCTCATCTCGGAGATGTGCACCAGGCCCTCGATACCCTTCTCCAGCTCCACAAAAGCGCCATAATTGGTGATCGAGACCACCTTGCCCTTGACCCGCGAGCCGACCGGGTACTTGGCGGCGGCGTTTTCCCACGGGTACGGGGTGAGTTGCTTGTGGCCCAGGCTGATCCGGCCGTTCTCGAAATCGAGGTCCAGGATCTTGACATTGATCTTGTCGCCCAGGGCGACCATCTCGCTGGGATGCGCCACACGGCCCCAGGACATGTCGGTGATGTGCAGCAGCCCGTCCACGCCGCCCAGGTCGATAAACGCGCCGAAGTCGGTGATGTTCTTGACCACGCCCTCGCGGGTCTGGCCGACTTCCAGCTCCTGGAGCAGCTTCTCTTTCTTCTCCTCGCGCTCGCTCTCGAGGATCACGCGGCGGCTGATCACGATGTTGCGGCGACGCTTGTTGATCTTGATGATCTTGAACTTGAACGTCTGCCCCATCAGCTCGTCCAGATTGGGGATACGGCGCAGGGCGATCTGGCTGCCCGGCAGGAACGCATCCACGCCCAGCAGGTCGACCACCACGCCGCCCTTGATCCGGCGCACCAGGGTGCCCTCGACCAACTCGTCGTTCTCGTGGGCAGTGCGGATATGGTCCCAGACCCGGATGAAATCGGCTTTCTTCTTGGACAGCACGATGATGCCGTCCTCATCCTCGAGGCTTTCGAGGAACACCTCGACCTCATCGCCGACCTGCACCTCGTCCGGAGTCTTGAACTCATCCAGGGCGATAGTGCCCTCGCTCTTGAACCCGATGTCGAGGACCGCCTGCGTGTCGGTGATACGCAGCACACGGCCCTTAATGACCTGGCCTTCCTCGATGCTGGACATCGTGGACTCGTACATCACGAGCATGCGATTGTACTCGTCCTTGGTGTACTCGATGCCCTCGTCCAGCATCTGCCAGTACTCCTCGTCCTCCTCGACCGGCTTGGCCACCGCAGCGGGTGCAGCCTCCACCCTCTCGTCCTCTTCTTCCACGGTCTGCACTGCGGCGTCAGCAGTCGCCTCGACCGGCTTTTCCTCGCCGGCCGCAACAGCCTCGGGCAGGATTTCGCCCTGAGGGTTATCGGTGTTCTTTTCCAACTCCGCCATGAACGAGAATCTCCTTAAAGGATTAAAAAGCCCCTTGATCTCAGGGGGTTCAGGGTTGATAACTGCTGCGAAAGTATAAACTTAAAAACGTCTTATCCGAAAGTCAACAATATTCGGTTAAGCTTTTTATTTTTATTTAGCGAGACTCGTTCTCCGCGCAAATTCTCTGCAGCTCGGCTATACGCTCCATCACCAGGCGGGCCAGGGCGATCTGCCCCTTGGGGTTGTGCTCGAACTGCGCATACTCCTCAGGAAGGATCGGGCGGCCGTACAGTACACGCATCGGGCGGCGGCGCAGGAAAGCTTCTTTCAGCCGCGATGTGCCGCGCAGGAACGCCGGGACGATCACGGCCCCTGTCTCCTGGGCCAGCATCCCCACCCCGAACTTCGGCTCGCCCAGGCTGTCCTCGGTCCCGCGCGTACCCTCCGGGAACATGATCACCACTCCCTCGCGGGCCAGGATGTCCTTGAGTGCGGCGATGGCGCTCCAGTCCATCACCCCGCGACGGATCGGCACGGTGTTGTAGAACCGGATCAGCCGGCCGAAAAAGAAATTCCGGAACAGCTCGCGCTTGCCCAAAAAAAATATCTCGCGCGGCACTGCGCAGCCTATGGCCGGCGGGTCGAAATTGCTCACATGGTTGGAGGCCAGGATCACCGGCCCTCCGGACGGAAATATCTCCTGGTGTACAAAGCGCGCCCCGAAAACCAGGCGCATGAGCATGCGCACCATGAACTGCGAGAAACGGTAGATTGTGCGGTATTCAATTTTGGCTGGCTTTTCCCGGCCCATATCCGTACATTTCCTTTTCAGTGGTTATCTCCCGAGTAAACATTCTCCCTGCGGCGGGGTCAATTTAGTCCGAAATGCGATTGCGAGCAATACATATCGCCCCGCTGGTCAGCGGCCTTCTGCTGGTGCTCTCTTTCCCGCCTTTCCGGCTCTTCCTGCCGCCTTTTATCGCACTGGTCCCCCTGCTTGTGTTCCTGGAGCGGGAGCGCTCCACGACCCGAGCCGTGCTGGGGGCTCTCCTCTGCGGCCTCGTTTTCTGGGGCATCCTTCTCTACTGGGTGACGCTCTTCACGGATGCCGGGTTCGTGGTGCTGATCCTGATCATGGCCTCGAACCTGGCCCTGTTCGCTTGGGTCACCCGCCGGATCGAGAACAGTTTCGGGGTGCCGCTGGCCGTGAGCGCCCCCTTTGTCTGGACCGCCATCGACTATATCCACGCCCACGGCGACCTGGCGTTCACCTGGGGCCAGCCGGCCTACAGCCTGACCTATTATCCTGTCCTGATCCAGTTCGCCGAGTTCAGCGGGCCCTACGGGGTGACTTTCTGGCTGGTCGCGCTCAACGGCCTGCTGTACACTGTCTACAAGCGTTACCGCTCCGGCCTTCCCGTGGCCCGCGCGGCCGCGGCCGCGGCCCTTCTGGTCGCCCTGCCCCTGGCCTGGGGCGCGCTGGTATTGAGGAACGCCGGCGATGACCTCGCCGGAGGCGACAGCCTGCGCGTCAGCTACGTCCAGCCCAGCATCGCCCAGGAGGTCAAGTGGAGCGCCGAGATGCGTGACAGCACGTTCGAAATACTTGGCCAGCTCTCAGTTTCCCAGGCCGCGGAGCGCCCCGACCTGGTGGTCTGGCCCGAGGCCGCGGCCCCGGCCTACCTGCGCACGGACCGCCGCTGGCGCGAGTACGTGGGCTCGGTGGCCCAGGGACTCGACTGCTTCCTGCTCACCGGCGCGCCGGAATACCATTTCCACGAGGACCGCAAGGACTACGATTCGTTCAACTCGGCGTTCCTGTTCGGCCCGAACGGCCTGATCGCGGGCAAGTACGACAAGATCCACATGGTCCCGATGAGCGAAAGAATCCCTTACGAGGACTTTTTCACCGGGCTGAAGGCAATCGACGTGGGCGGGTCGCATTTCGTGCCCGGGGACAGCCTGGTGGTGTTCCACACCGCACGGGGGGATTTCGGAACTCTGATCTGCTTCGAGTCGATCTTCCCGGAGATCAGCCGGGGCATGGTGAGCCGCGGGGCGCAGTTCCTGGTCAACATGACCAACGACGCCTGGTTCGAGCGCACCAGCGCCGCCTACCAGCACAGTGCGTTCCTCGTGCTCCGGGCCATCGAAAACCGCCGCGCCATCGTGCGCTCGGCCAACACCGGGGTGAGTGCATTCTACGACAGCTATGGACGGCGCAGGCAGGCTACACTGCTGTATGAAAGAACAGCGGCCACGTCCGGGATACGGCTCCGGAGTGACCGCACGCTGTACAACCGTCTGGGCGACTGGCCGGCCCACCTGTGCTGGAGCCTCAGCCTGGCCGCCCTGCTGGTGAGTTTCTTCCGCCACCGCAGGCCCGCAGCCTGATCCACCCACTCGCTATTTCAGCGGCTCATCCGAGAACTGTATCTCGCCGAAACGGTCGGGGTCGTGGAAAGTCTTGCCCGAGATGGGCGACCAGGCGTAATACTCTCCCCGCACCCCGGCCCCCTCGGGCAGGTCGATACGGTAGAGGTTGAGCCGCCAGCGGTCGCCGGCCACGGGCGGAGTGTGGGCCCCGGTCACGATGTCCTCCAGGGGCACGGCCATCTCCACGCTCCAGCCGCCGTCCGTGTCGCTCCTGTCGTTCAGCGTGCCGTCCAGGAACACCGCGCGGCGGAGGCCGAAACTGTTCCAGGCAAGATGACCCACGCGGCCGTTTGCCGTGTTCTCGATATAGCCGTCCCAGAGTGTGTTCAGCGGGTTGACCTCCAGCTCCAGGTAGCCCTCGCGGTCGCCGTCCGGGTTGATGAACGCCTCCACCACTTCCTCGTTGTAGATCGGCTGGTCCCGCTCGGTCATGGTGGACCAGATGTGGCTGTCCTCGCATTCGAACGACAGGTAGAGATAGCGGTCATCCCACATGATGCGGGCCGTGGTTTTCTGGCCCACTTTCTCGCCCTCGCGCGCCGCGCCCAGCTCGATCGGCTCACAGGCTTTCCAGGCGGCCTCGTTCACCACCCCATCGATCACCGGCGGGTACAGCGCCCGCTTGACTACATAATGATGCGTGGGCGGAGCGGCCTGCTCGGCCTGAACACTGACTGCAGCCGTGAAAGCGAGAGCGAGGGCGGCAAAGCCGGCCAACATTTTTCCAGGCAACAAGGCGCACCTCTCCGATTGGATGATAGTTGAAAGCAAGGCGGCGCAGCGGCTCAGGCCGCGATCATTCCTTTTCCACCCCGGCGCGGCAGCGGTTGCAGTAACCGTAGATGTCGAGCTTGTGGTTGGTGATGTTGAAATCATGCTCTTTGGCCACCTTGACCTGGAGGTCCTCGATCGCGTCGTTCTTGAACTCCAGCACCTTACCGCAGCGGGTGCAGATCAGGTGGTCGTGGTGCTTGTCCTTGAGCACGGCCTCGAAACGCTTGAACCGCTTGCCGAAACGGTGCTGCACCACCAGGTTGCTCTTGATCAGCACGTCCAGCGTGCGGTAGATCGAGGCGATCGAGGCGGCGATTTTTTTCTGGCGCAACAGGTTCTGGATGTCCTCCACGCTCAGGTGGCCGGTGGAGTTGAAAATAATCTCGGCGATCCTGCGCCTCTGGCGGGTAATCAGATAGCCGTTATCCCGCAGGTACTTAATGAACTGCTCGGTCAGGTCCTCCGGCATGTCGCCTCCCCTGGCAGGTTAAGCCGCGGTCCGCGTGCGCGGCCCGCCGACATCTTGTTTGAGTTTTTCAGCCGCTGTTCTGATTTTCTGCTCGAAATCAATTCCATCCCCGGCGTAGATCACGCTGCGCGAGGCGTTGACAATCGCGCCCGGCTCACCGCCGTTCTCCGCCGCACGGTCCACACTTTCCAGGCTCCCGCCCTGCGCTCCGATACCCGGAAGAAGGAACGGCAGCCCGGGCGCGGCCGCCCGCACCGTCGAGACCTGCTCCAGGTGGGTCGCCCCCACTACCAGCCCGATGCTGTTGCGTCCCTTGTCCCACTCGGCGGCCTTGCGCGCCACCTGAAGGTAGAGCGGGTTTTCCCCGCCGGACTGGAAATCGGACGAGGAGGGGTTGCTGGTCAGGCAAAGAAGGAAAATGCCGCGCCCGTCATGCTTGAGATACGGCTCCACCGAGTCCCAGCCCAGGTAGGGGTTGACCGTGAGTGCATCCGCGCCCAGCCATTCGAACGCAGCCCGGGCGTACTTGCCGGCCGTGTTGCCGATATCCCCGCGCTTGGCGTCCAGGATCACCGGCGCCCGCCCGCCGATGTAGCGGATCGTTTTCTGAAGCGCTTCCAGGCCGGGCAGGCCCTCGGCCTCGTAGAAAGCCATGTTGGGCTTGTAGCAGCAGACCAGGTCGAGCGTGCAGTCGATCACCGCGCAGTTGAAACGGTAGAGTGCGTCCTCGGCGCCGCGAAGGTGCACCGGTATCTTGCTCCGCTCGGTGTCCAGACCCACGCAGGTCAGGCTTGCATTCTTCCTCGCCGCCTCGGCGAACTTTTCCCAACAGCCTGTCCCAACTGCCATCTGCGCCTGCCCCCCTGTTGTCTGACTGCTGCCGTTGATTTGTAACGCCCGTACCATATCTAAACAGATTGAGAATAATTGTCAACACAATTTTGCTTCCACACCTGCAACCTGCGGTTCTTGAAGAGATTCAAAACCTCATTGAGCCTGAGTTTCAGCCTGGCGACCCGATCCCGTCATCTGTCAAACCCCGGCCAGGCTCTCACGCAGCAGCGCGGCCAGACGGGTGTGGCGCACGGCCATGCGGGCGTTGCCCACGGCCACGGACATGGCGCGCGGGTCGCCGGCCAGCACCACCACCTTGCGCCCGCGGGACAGGGCCGTGTAAAGAAGGTTTCGCTGGAGCATAACGTAGTGCTCGTTCAGCAGCACCACGATCACCGCCGGGTACTCGCTGCCCTGGCTCTTGTGCACCGTGACCGCGTAGGCCAGCTCGAGGTCCTCCAGCTCCAGACCCTCATAGGCCACCGTGCGGCCGTCGAAATCCACCCACAGGTTCTGCTCCTCGCTGTCGAACGACACCACCCGGCCGATATCGCCGTTGAACACGTCCTTCTCGTAGTCGTTGCGCAACTGCATAACCCGGTCGCCGATACGCAGGTCGCGGCCGCTGAAATTGATTTTCCTTCCCAGCGGATTCAGCGCCCCCTGGAGGAGCTGGTTCAGGGCGCGCGTGCCGCAGAGGCCCTTATTCATGGGGGTGATCACCTGCAGCCCGGCGGCCGGATCAACGCCGAACGCAGGCTCCAGGCGCTCGGTGATCAGGCGCACGAGCTGCTCGCGCAGAGACTCGGGGTCGCTCTGCGGCAGAATGAAAAAGTCACGCTGGGGCGGCTCGCCTCCGCTGCGCTCGATCTCGGATTCGAGCTCCTTGTCCCGCTCCTGCGGCAGAAGCCCCCGGCGCACCCGGTGGGCGTTGCGGATGATCAGACTGCGTCCGGCCTGGCGGAACACCTCCTCCAGGCGGTAGACCGGCAGCACTCCGCTTTCGATCAGGTCGTGCAGCACCATGCCCGGACCGATCGAGGGCAACTGGTCCACATCACCGACCAGGATCAGGGCCGCGCCCCAGGGCAGGGCGTCCAGGAAACTGGCAAACAGCGGCAGGTCGACCATCGAGACCTCATCCAGCACGAACACCTCGCCCTCCAGGGGACGACTGCGGTTGTGCAGGAACTGGCCCTCCTGGAAACTCCAGCCCAGCAGGCGATGGATCGTGGAGGCGGGCCGTCCGCCCGAGGTCTCGCTCATGCGCTTGGCCGCCCGTCCGGTGGGCGCGGCCAGGGTCACCCGGATATGCGCCCGCTCGGCTACGGAGATCAGCGCGGCGACCACGGTGGTCTTGCCTGTGCCGGGGCCGCCGGTGATCACGGCGATCCGGTCCTTGAGCGCGCCGCGCACCGCCTCGCGCTGGCCGACCGACAGGCTGATCCCCTTCTCACGCTCGAAGGCGTCCAGCTCCTTCTCCCAGCCGCCCACGCCGCACTCGGCCAGAAACCCGGTCCGCGCGCCGAGGATCGCCCCCACCCGCTCGACCGCGACCTCCTCGGCCCGGTAGCAGCGTGGCGAGTAGATGAAGGTTTCGCCCCCGGCCAGTTCGTGACGCACCACCAGCCGTCCCAGCCGCACCAGATTTTCGAGCGGGGGACGAAGGCTGTCCCGCTCCACGGCCAGAAGGCGCGCGCCCTCCTCCAGAAGGCGCTCCAGGGGCAGACAGGTGTGGCCGTTACGGTTCTCGGCCTGGGCCAGGGTGTGCTCCAGGCCGCTGGCCAGGCGCAGCGGGCTGTCGGGCAGGACCCCGAGATTGGCGGCGATCCGGTCGGCAGTGGCGAACCCGATGCCTTGGATGTCATCCACCAGGCGGTAGGGGTTCTGGGAAACCAGCTCCACGGTCTTGTCGCGGTAGATGCGCCAGATGCGGGCCGCCATCCCGCCCCCCAGGCCGTAGCCCTGCAGGAACACCATCGCCCTCCGGTTGCCGCGCTGCTCCTGCCAAGCCTCCTTGATAAGGGCGATCCGCTTGGCCCCCAGGCCCTGGACCTCGGACAGGCGCTCCGGCTCGTGGTCGATCACATCGAGGGTTTTCTCGCCGAAAGCATTCACGATCCGCTCGGCGGTGACCGGCCCCACCCCGCGGATAAGGCCCGAGGCGAGGTATTTTTCGATCCCCTCCACGGTCTCGGGGTGGATGAACTCGTAGCTTTCCACCTGGAACTGACGGCCGAAACGGGGGTGGTTTTTCCATATTCCGGTCAGGCGCAGGTTCTCGCCCTCGTTCACGCCCGAGAGGTGCCCCACGACAGTCAGGCTCTCACCCTCGCCCTGCTGGAGGAACCGGGCCACGGTGTAGTCGTTTTCCTCGTTGCGGTAGCTGATATAGTCGAGCACACCGCTGATCGTGTCGCGTATCGGGCCGTTCATAAGTGTATCTTCTTTTAAGCCGCTTGAGAGGATGAGGACCGATTCAATGCTCTTTATTCAATCAACGGGCTAAACATTTGCTCTGCTTTCGGTTCTGCGAAGGCAGCAAAGCCGGCGGGGGCTGCGAACAGTCCTTCTGCCTTTCGTAGGGGCGGCCCCCCGTGGCCGCCAGGGCTGGCTGGGGCAGGCACAGGGGCCTGCCCCTACAATACCAAGCCTGAGCCGACTCCCTACCCGTGGTGCGGGCGCAAAATGAGAATCCTTGTCATTAACTGGCAAAATAACGGCCCGCGGGTGCAAGATCAAGCCGCGGGCCGTAAGCATACTGTTTGTATCACGTTTCAGCGCACGCAGCGGGCGTAGCGGATGCCCTGCAGGTCCCAGCGCGCCTGCTGGCAGTCCAGCCGATGACAGAAATTATCGTAGTCCTTGCGCCCGGGGCTTGTCCAGCCCACCTCGGCCAGGGCGGCCAGACGCGGGAAAGTACGGCATTCCACGCGCGCGGCCGAGGGGGCCCACTCGCTCCACATCTCGCAGCCCAGGCCCAGGATGCGCGGCCGCAGAGACTGCTCCAGGCTGTCCGGCACCGGGTCGAACGCGTAGGCCTCGGCCAGGGGCAGCGCTTCGTAAGTATCGTCGAAATAGGTCATCGTGGCCTGCGAGTTCACGATATCGTGGCCGTCACGAGCGGCGCGCGCGATGATCGCGGGGTCGCCCAGCCAGAAATGCACGATCGTGCCCGGGGCCAGCCCCTCGCCCGCGGGCTGCTCGGCCAGGGAGGCGGCCCCCACGGACTTGAGCAGACCCTGGATATCATCGCCCAGGATATCGTTCCAGCCGATCATCCGCCGGCCCCGGCTTTCCAGGAAACGGCTCATCCGGTTTGTGAAATAGCGCTGCACCTGGGCCGGTCCGGCCAGGTGCTCCCGCTCCATCAGGGCTTTCACCTGCGGCGAGGCCAGCCACTGCTCGAAAACCACCTCATCCCCACCCAGGTGTATCTCCTTTGAGGGGAAAAGCTCCAGCACCTCGTCCAGGATGTTCTCCAGGAAAGTGTAGACCTTCTCATCCCCAACGTTGAAAGTCTGCTTGAGGATGCCGAACACCTGGGACACCTCGGCCGGCTGGCCGCTCGTGCCCATCTCGGGGTAGGCGGCGATGGCGGCGGTGGCATGTCCCGGCATGTTGATCCCGGGCACGACTTTAATATGGCGCTCGGCGGCGTAGCGCACTACCCGCCGCACCTGCTCCTGGGTGTAGAACCCGCCGTGGGGCTTGCCGGCCCGGTCCGGGCTGTACCAGCCGCCCACCTGGGTGTCGGCGCGCCAGGCCCCCACCTCGGTCAGCTTGGGGTATCGCTTTATCTCCAAGCGCCAGCCCTGGTCATCGGTCAGGTACCAGTGGAACACGTTCAGCTTGAGCGCGGCCATCTGGTCCAGAAGGCGCAGCACCTCCGCCTCGCCGTGGAACCAGCGCGCGTCATCCAGATGGTAGGCGCGCCAGGGGAACCGTGGTATATCCCGGATTTTCACCCCGGGTGCGCTCCAGAGAACCCCCGAGGTTTTCTGCGATGAGAACGCCTCCACGGGCAACAACTGCAGGAAAGTCTGGATTCCATAGAACGCCCCGGCCGGAGCGAACGCGGTAACTGTGACCGCAGCGGGGGTGACCTCCAGGCCGTAACCCTCCGCCCCGAGCGAGCTATCCGAAGATTTTATCAGAATTATAACATTTTGAGCTTTATTACTTTCCGCTATTGATTTGACTCCGGGCTTGAAGCCGGTGGGGGCCTCCAGGCACGCGGCCAGGTAGCGCGCCTCGGCGTTGAACGCGCTGTCGGCCAGGATGACTGTGGCCGGGTTGAGGACAAACTCGCCGCCGGTGAGGTTCAGTTCCTGCGGCTGCGGAATAACCGAGACATTCCGCTCCGCGGCCCAGCCGGACCCGGCCCAGGCGCACAGAAACATCAGAATGAAAATTACCCTGCCCATCCACCCCCCTCACCAAATTGGTTCTAAACGGTAAAACATTATAGCCCGGCGCTCAACCGCCTGAGCGCCGGGCTTTGTGAGAACGACAACGCTCAGCGCGGGACCTGGGCGAAATTGACATTCTGCAGGCTCCAGCGCTTTTCCATGCTGTCCAGCCGGCGGCAGAAATCCGGATAATCCTTCTGTGCGGCACGGGTCCAGCCCACCTCGGCGTAGGCCGCTATCCGCGGGAATGTCTGGTGCTCCACCTTGTCATCGGTCGGGGTCCACTCGCTCCACATCTGGCAGCCCAGGCCCAGGACCTTGGGCCAGAGAGAGCGGTCCAGCCCCTGCGGGATCGGCTCGAACGCATAGGCCCGGGCCAGGGGGATTTGTGTGTAGTCGTAGTCCAGGTAGGTCTCGGTGTGCAGCGAGTTGATGATGTCGTGGCCCTCGCGGAGCGCGCGCTCGGCCAGGGCGATATCCCCGGCCCAGAACTGCACCACCGTGCCCGCAGCCAAATTACGGCGGTCCGGGCGGTCACGAAGGTCCCCTGCGCCCACGGCCTTGAGCAGACCGTGCAGGTCATCGCCCATTATATCGTTCCAGCCCAGCATGCGCCGTCCGCGGCCCTCCATGAACCGGCTCATGCGCCCGGTGAAATACATCTGCACATCCGCCGGGCCGCTCAGGTGCTCGCGCTCGATCAGGGCCTTGATCTGCGGCGAGGCCACCCACTGGCCGAACAGCACCTCATCCCCGCCCAGATGGATCACCTGGGAGGGGAAAATCCCCATCACCTCGTCCAGGATATCCTCCAGGAACGGGTAAAGGTTCTCGTTCGCCACGTTGAACACGCTGGGCAGCTTGCCGAAAGTGACACAGACCTCCACCGGCTCGCCGGTGGTGCCCATCTCGGGGTAGCTGGCGATGGCCGCGGTGGAGTGGCCCGGCATGTTGACCGAGGGCACGATGTTGATATGCCTCTCGGCCGCGTAGCGCACGATCTCGCGCAACTGCTCCTGGGTGTAGAAACCGCCGTGGGGCTGGCCCGTGCGCAGCGGGCTGTCCCAGCCGCCGGTCTGTGAATCCTTGCGCCAGGCCCCCACCCCGGTCAGCTTCGGGTATTTCTTGATCTCGATGCGCCAGCCCTGGTCATCGGTCAGGTACCAGTGGAACTCGTTCATTTTCAGGGCTGCCATCTGATCCAGGAGTTTCTTGACCTCCGCCTCGCCGTGGAACCAGCAGGCCTCATCCAGATGGTAGGCGCGCCAGCCGAAACGCGGGATGTCGCGCACTTTCACCCCGGCCGCGCTCCAGGCCACACCCTCGGCCCTGGCCTTACCAAACACCTCA
>JAJFUG010000029.1 GCA_021372515.1 bacterium | reverse complement strand
GATACTGGAGCTCGACCCCCAGGCGGTGGTGATCCTGATCACGGCGTTCGGCGACGTGGACATGGCAGTGCGGGCGATAAAGGCCGGGGCGGTGGATTTCGTGCTCAAGCCCTGGCGCAACGAGAAACTGCTGGCCACGCTCTCGGCGGCCATGCAGTTGCGTCTGTCCCGCCGCGAGGTGAGCCGTCTGCGCTCGCAGCAGAGCCAACTGAGCGCCGACCTCGACCGGCCGTTCCTGGGCCTTCTGGGAGTGTCGGCCCCGATGCGGGCTGTGTTCGAGACTATCGGCAAGGTGGCGGGCACGGACGCCGATGTGCTGATCCTGGGGGAGAACGGCACGGGCAAGGAGTTGATCGCCCGCGCCCTGCACCGTCAGTCGCGGCGCGCTGACCAGGCGTTCATCTCGGTGGACATGGGCGCGGTGAGCGAGACCCTGTTCGAGAGCGAGCTGTTCGGGCACGAGAAAGGCGCTTTCACCGATGCCCGTCAGGCGCGGGCCGGACGCTTCGAGATCGCCTCGGGCGGGACGCTGTTCCTGGACGAGATCGGGAACCTCCCGCTCACCCTGCAGTCCAAGCTGCTCACCGTGCTGGAGCGCCGCACCGTGACCCGCCTGGGCTCCAACCAGCCGCTGCCGGTGGATGTGCGCCTGATCTGCGCCACGAACCAGGACATCCACGCCCAGGTGGCGCGCGGCCAGTTCCGCCAGGACCTTCTCTACCGGGTCAACACCGTGGAAATCCACCTTCCCCCGCTGCGCGAGCGCACCGGCGACCTGCCCCTGCTGCTGGAGCATTTCCTCGGCCTTTACTGCCGCAAATACCACAAGAGCGCCAAGCGTCTGGCCCCGGCCACCCTGGAAAAGCTCAAGCGCTACGCTTGGCCGGGCAACGTGCGCGAGCTGCGGCACGCGGTGGAGCGGGCGGTGATCCTGAGTGAGGAAAGCCTTCTGCCGCCCGAGAGTTTCACCTGCGCCGGGCAGGAGAGCCGCGACAGCGCTGGCCTGGTGTTCGAGGACTACAACATGGACCGGGTCGAGCGGCTGGTGATCCGCAAAGCGATCGAAAAGCACAGCGGCAACATCTCCAAGGCCGCGCGCGAGCTGGGCTACACGCGCAGCGCCCTCTACCGGAGGCTGGAAAAATATGGCCTCTAAGAATTTCCGCGCCCTCTGCCTGCTGCGCCTGTTGCTTCTCTGCCTCACCCTGTGCGGGCTGTTTTTACTGCTGCTGAACACGAATTTCTACGCCACCGCGGTGCTTCTTCTGGCCCTGGCCGCCTGGCAGACCTACGCGCTTTTCCTGTACCTGGACCAGGCCAACCGGAACCTGGCCCGTTTCCTGGAAGCCATTCGCCACGCCGATTTCTCGCAGAGTTTCAGCCTGGGGGCCGGCGGCTCCGGGATGGATGAGCTGCGCAGCAGTTTCAGCGAGGTGCTGGAGGCTTTCAGCCGCGCCCGGGCCGAGAAGGAGGAGCAGTACCGCTACCTTCAGACCGTGGTGCAGCACGTGGGGGTGGGCTTGCTCTGTTTCCGGGCGGACGGCGCCGTGGAGCTGGTCAACAACGCCGCGCTGCGCCTGCTCAAGGTCGGCAACCTGAACAACATCAAAGCCCTGGAACCCCTGGGCGGGCGCCTGGTGGACAGCCTGCTGGGCCTCAAGGCCGGGGCCAAGGCCCTGGTGCGGCTGGAGGACGAGGGCGAGACCCGCTGCCTGTCGCTCTCGGCCACCGAGCTGCGCATGCGGGGCAAGGTCTACACCCTGGTCTCGCTGCAGAACATCCAGGCCGAGCTGGAGGAAAAGGAGATGGAGGCCTGGCAGAACCTGGTCCGGGTGCTGACCCACGAGATCATGAACTCGATCACCCCGATCAGCTCGCTGGCCGGCACGGCCAACGGCCTTCTGGAGCGCTGGCCCGCCCCGGAAGGGCCGGAGGAGGCGGCCGAGACCCTGGCGGATGTGCGGGAGGCGGTGGCCACGATCCAGAAACGCAGCCAGGGCCTGCTGCATTTCGTGGACACCTACCGCGAGATGACCCGCATCCCGAAACCCTCGTTCCGCATTGTCCCGGCCGCGGAGCTGCTGGCCCGGGTGCAGAGCCTGATGGGCCGTCGCCTGGCCGACGGCGGGATAGAACTGGCCTGTTCGAGCGACCCGGAGGGCCTGGAGCTGACCGCCGACCCGGCCCTGATCGAGCAGGTGCTTATCAACCTGGTGCTGAACGCGATCCAGGCCCTTGAGGGGCGCGAGGACGGGCGGATCGAGGTGGCGGCGCGGCTGGATGCGAGCAGCCGGCCGGTGCTGCGTGTCTGCGACAACGGCCCCGGGATACTGGAGGAGGTCAAGCCGAAAGTCTTCATCCCCTTTTTCACCACCAAGCCGGGTGGCTCCGGGATCGGCCTCAACCTGGCGCGCCAGATCATGCGCCTGCACCGGGGATCGATCAGCGTCCAGTCGCGGCCGGACGAGGAAACTTGTTTCACACTGCGTTTCTGAGCGATTGCTCACCCGTTCCGGATATCATTCAGACGGTCGAGTATTCAATCTCATCACAGGCCGCCATGTACCTGCTTTCATATTACCTGCTTTATAATAGATCAATTACCCCTTCAGATAGGGCAGTCATGAATGAAAAGTGAATCATGACAACTGTATGTCGTCAGAACATATTGGACAGATGGTGATCAAAATTAAGAGACAAGTTCTGACCTGACGGCCCCGCGCTGAGTATAGCCCGGCAGGCGCTTCTTCCCGGGCTACAGGAACACCTTGCTCCAGCGACAATACAGGCTGGGATTGATCCACTCCCGGCTGCAGATGGCCGCTATACCCTCTTCGCCGCACCACCCTTCCAGCACGATGTTAATCCTTCTCGGCACGGTGCTTCGTGCGGATATTCCGCTTGATATCGTTGAGAATGACTTCCGCACCAGGCTTGGCAGGCATCTGGTCCCCTTATTCCTCTGTTCATCTCAATTATACTATGGTCCCTGAGCAAAGGCCTGCCCGGGGCTGCGGATGTCAGGCTGGTGCTTAATACGATCATCAAAGGCACTGGTTTGTAAAGCTTAAGGAATAATCACGTTCTGCGGAGAGCTAAACCTGGTGCAGGGGATTACTTGCCCTGTGCCATTTTTCTGAAGCGCGGATCCTGAGGGAAACGGGCCAACGCCTGCGCCAGATTTTCGCGGAAAAGGCTGTCTCGTCCTGTGTTGCGGTACAGGAGGCAGAGGTTGACCCAGGTTTCGGGGCGCTGCTGGCTCACAAGGAGGGCGAATTTCAGTTGTTCCTCGGCCTGGCCGAAGCGGCCGGAGCGAAGGTAGATGTTGGCCAGGTTGTTGCGCGCCGAGTCGTGCTGCGGGTTGAGACGTACCGCTTCGAGGAATTCGCGCTCCGCCTCGGCCAGCCTGCCCTGCTGTAAGTGCGCCAGGCCCAGGTAATGCCAGGCTTGCGCGTCCACCGGATTTACCTCGAGTGAGCGTTTCAGGTACTCATACGCCCGTGGGTAATCCCCCTCCAGGATGCAGAGAAAACCCAGGTTGTCCAGCACCTCGGTGGAGTTCGGCTGAAGCTCCAGGGCACGCTGGAGCCTCTCCATCGCATGCTCCCGTTGTCCCAGCCGGGCCAGGAATATCCCGTAATTGGCCAGCAGCGGAACATCCTCCGGGTAGTGCTGGAGGGCTTGGGTGTAGGTGGCCTCGGCCTCCTGGAGCCGTCCCAGCCGCTCGCAGATCTGCGCGGCCTGATTCAGCGAATTGCGGTGCCAGGGTATCTCGCGCAGGGTTGTCCTGTAGCATTCGAGGGCCTCCTCCAGCCGGCCGTCCGCCTCCAGCGCGGTGGCGCGAAGGTAGTCTGCCTCGGCGATTCCCTCCAGGGCCTGTGTCTGCTGCGCGGTTATCGCTTTTACCTCCTCGAATTTCCTGGCCCAGGTCAGCACCTTCACCAGGTTCAGCACTCCGCGGCTGAAATACTCCCCTGGCAGCGAGTCCATTACCGCCCTGTACAGTCTTTCTTCGGTCTCTCCATCCGGTGGCGAGTACTCCGGCGCCAGGCCCTCCCGCTGCATCCAGCCGGCTATCGCACCGGCGATAAGAAGGTTGCCGCGGGGGTTGGGATGGATGTGGTCGACCAGGATTTCCGAGCCGATTATGCCGCCCCGGCAGCGTGCGGCGAAAAGCGGCCGCAGAGCAAGGAGCGGGACCCCCTCTTTCGCGCATTCCTCACGCAGCGCCCGGTGGATCGGTTCCTGGGCGCGCAGGGGGCAGATATCAAGCTCGCGGGCCGCCAGGAAAGCCCTGGCCGCCTGCAGCGTGTCCCCGTTGTCGAGCCGGGCGCGTCCGAGCAGGAAAAATGTGCGGGCGTAGAGCGGATCGAGCCGCTCCGCTTCTGTCAACGCCGTCAGCGCCTCCTCTGACCGGTTCTGCCCGAGAGCTTTTCCGGCCTGGCCGAGCAGGCCCTCGACCCGCACCTGTCCTTCGGCTGATAGCTCGGGCGAATGCAGGCTCTTGAACGGAGAGAAATCCTTGAGGTTGTCCACCGGATCGCAGAACACCACCGGCACTCCATCCCGGCGGCAGCGCTCGATCATGCGATCCACATTGTAGCGGAAGTGCTCGAAAACGCCGCTGGAGAAAAGGCTGTCACGCTGGTAGTAGTCGAGCCCGGCACTGCGGTCGAGCAGGGTCTCGACCTCGGGACTGAGCAGGCTGCGCCCGTCTGTCTGTCCGGACGGTTCCTTCTTTTCCGCGCCAAGGCGGATTTTCCCGAGGCCCAGCTTGAGGAGACGGTAGAGGCGCATACGGTTCAGGAGGCTGCGCAATTCGATCAGACTTGCCGGCTGCTCCAGGAGCCGGCCATAGGTCCGCGCTTCCAGGAACTCGTTGTGGCCGGTGTAGATTATCACCAGGTCCGGCTTATAGGCCAGAAGCTCATCCAGCAGCACGGTAACCCGGTAGCTGGCGTAGCTTATACCGCCGGCATTGATCACCTCGTAGTGCCGGCCAGCCGGAGCGCAGCGGTTCAAGAGTCGCTCCAGCCAACCTGAGAATGAGGTTGTATTTCCATAAGGCCGGCCGTAAGTGGTGGAGCCGCCCAGGCTGATAATGCGAAAATCCCCGGGCGCTTTTACCGCACTGAAATCCTCGGCATTGAACCACTTCTGCTTATCCGGCACGGTCCGCATCCGCAGGGAACCGTCCGACGCCCGGTAACTCTCGTACAGCGGGTGCAGACGGCTGAACCCGACGAACGGGTCGCCAGGGACGCCGGATGCTCCAGGCTCCGGAATCAGGTGCAGCGCCAGCTCGGCCACGACCAGCACTCCCAGCCCGAAAGCCACCAGGATCAGTTTCTGCCGTAAGCTGGTCCGGTGGAGGTCCGGAGCGGGTTTGGTCCTCGGGGCTCTTTTTTCTCTTTTTCCCGCCACAGTATTTCTTTCCTGTTTCCGGTCTGTCTCTGTGAAATGAACGCGGCCGATATTCAGAAGTTTAAAGCTAAAGAGTCTATCCATTCTTGTGCAACTGCTTTTTCATCCTTCTTTCCACGGCTGAGACATTTCCGCGATTGAGACTTCGGGCGAATACTCCCCGGCACAGATCCCTGGCCCGGAGATCAATGCTCCGGTACGCAGGATAGTATGCCATACTATCAACGGCCCTGCGAAATCCATTCCAGTCCTTACTTCTGCGGAACCGCTCCAGGTATTTGTCATCTGTTCTGTGTTGAGGTCTTCGGACGGCACCGGTTTCCTCCTATTTATAAGCAATCTCGATCTCGTGGCGAATTGGCTCAGAAGTGTCTCACGTTTGAAACACTGATTCAAGAACGAGACAGTTTTCGCATTGTCCGGCAGCCCGAGTCCACTTCTTTGCAAGCAGTTAGTCAAGCCATGGGCTGCGGCACTTCTTTTGCCTTCTCTTGAAAGCGCAATTCAGAGCATCAATCAGATCACCCGAGCAACTGGAGGACAGCCATGGTCTCAAGGATAGAATGTGGCAGCAGACAGGTATTCGTCTTAAGAGCGACGCAATTGATTGGCCTTCTTTTAATTAACGCTTTTGTGATATCCCTTTCAGCAACACGTGTCTGTGCCGCGGGTCGGCCTGCCAAAGCCCCCTCTTTGCCGCCGCCCCAGGGAAATGTGGTGCGAGTGTCGGATGTCGAGGGCCTGCAGCAGGCGGTTCGCGAGCTTGTCTCCGGTACGACGATCCTGGTGGAACCGGGTGAATACCGCCTGACCGAGACGCTGATAATCAACGGGCCGGATAACGTGGCGATACGGGGCGCCTCCGGCAACCGCGACGATGTCGTGATTCGCGGCAAAGGCATGCGGGAAAAGGATTACGGCAAAGTGGAACACGTAATACGGATCCGTAAATCGGTCGGCATTCTGATCGCCGACCTGACCCTGGCCGATTCCTGGTACCACCTTATTCAGATCCAGGGGGAATACGGCTCCAGAAACCTGCATGTCTACAATGTCCATTTCCTGGACAGCGGCGAGCAGATGCTGAAAGGCACTTTCAATCCCAAGACAGAGGAGAGCGCGGACAGCGGCCTGGTGGAATACTGCCGGTTCGAATACACGGACCGCTCCAAGAACTGGTACACCAACGGGGTGGATGTCCTTCTGGCCAAAGACTGGATCGTTCGGGACAACGAGTTTATCCGTATCCGTGGACCGGTGGGTGAGCTGTGCGGCTCGGCGGTCCTGTTTTTCGGCGGGAGCCAGGGGGCGCTGATCGAGCGGAATTATTTCTACAACTGCGACGTGGCTATCGGGGCCGGGATATTCTCCGGGGAACTGCCCTATGCCCATCGCGGCAGCCTCATCCGCAACAACATCATCTATCGGGACGAGCCGGGGGGAGGGGCTGGAATCGAGGTCGGATATACACCGGATTACAAGATTTACCACAACACCATCATCCAGAATTCTTTCGCCCCCTACGCCATCCTGTACGGGGACAACATCTCCTCCGGCGAGATTTATTACAACCTGACCGACGGGCCGTTCCAGGCGGTGGATGATACCCTGGCCCTGGATCCCTGGAGCCCGGAGCTGAGGCAGAAGAAAGCAGTCTATCGGCCGAGCGGCAAGAACCCGGCCCATCTCAAAGGCAATGTCACGAACGCCAGGAGCGATTGGTTTGTCGCGGCTCAAAAAGGTGACCTGCATCTGAGCGCCGGAGCAGCCGAAGCGCTCGACAAAGCGGCTCCACTCGATCTGGTAAAGGACGATTACGACGGTCAGCCCCGCCCTGCCGGCGCGCTTTCCGACATAGGCGCCGACGAGTACAACCCCTGATTCTTCTTTCTTTCAAGCTGCCAACGAATGCAAAGGATCGCGTATGAAACAATGAAACGGGCGTCTCATTTGATCTGATTCGTACTCCTAACCCTGGGGGAGGGATAATGCTCCAAAAAACGTTCAGACGGTACGCATCCATCGCTGGGAGCGCGGTCCTGTTCGTCTGTATGCTGGTGACCGTGGCCTCGGCGCAGCTCAGCACGGGCAAGATCGAAGGCACTGTAAGGGACAATGATTCCGGTCAGCCCCTGGTGGGCGCCCAAGTGCTTGTGGATGGCACACGGTTGGGCAATGTGACCAACAATGATGGTTACTATTTCATCTTGAACGTCCCGCCTGGAAGAAGAAGCATCACATTCACCTATACCGGATACCAGAAAACCACGATCGCCGACCAGTTGATTCTCGCCGGTCAGACCACCACGATCAATTCAGCGCTCAGCTCCTCGGTGGTTGAGCTCAACGGCATAACGGTGGAAGGGGAAAGCGAGATACTTCTGCCGCGCGACCAGACTGTCAGCAAACAGCGCCTGACCAGCAGCGACCTGCATGAGACACCGCTGACCAATCTGGATCAGGCCATGACACTCCAGGCCGGGGTGCAGATCGGCGGGCAGGATGCCGAGTCCCGCGGACTGCGTATCCGCGGCGGACGCCTGGGTGAAGAGGGCATGGTGGTGGACGGAGTGATGGTCCGCAATTACACCGCCAACCCGTTCAGCACAGGCACGGGCTGGATATTCAACACCGAGGTCGGCTCCACCTCCACGGACGCCACTCCGCTCGAGCTTTCCACCTCCGCGGTCGAGGAAGTCGATATCATCACCGGAGGTTTCCAGGCCGAGTTCGGCAATGCACAGAGCGGCATCATCAACATCGTCACCAAAGAGGGCGGCCCGGATTTCAAAGGCGTATTCAACTACACGACCGATGAAATCAACCCCCGTACCTCCGACTGGGGCTACAACCAGATGACCGCCGATATCGGCGGCCCGGTGAAAATCGTTCCGAACCTTTTCTTCCACGGCTCCGGTGAAATTCAGGGCTTCGCGGACAATTTCGCCACCCATGCCGATGAGGGTTTCCGGGGTATCAACCAGACTTTCGTGGACCGCCTGAATGGCTCGGTGCGTAACGATCCCGTGCTGGGCGGCGAAAGCAATCCATACACACTCGACATGTTCCGGACCGGCCGGGAGTTCTACGCCTCCAAGGCCGGGGCCGACGCGTCGCTGTTTTCACCCTCGAACCCGGTGCGTCTGCCCGGCAACTGGGCGGACCGGACCCTGATCTCTGGCAAGGTCACCTATGCTCCGGTCAGCGGGGTGAAAACGTTCGTTTCCGAGAACTGGTCCCGGAGCCAGGATTCCAATCCACAGGGTTGGAGCGCCGACGGCGACTATTTCCAGAACGGCATCATCAATCGCAATGCCTACAATTTCGACTACCTCTATGGCAATACCTGGGATCAAAGCCCCTGGTTCAACGGTATCCTTGGCTCTGGAGACGAGATTCTGATCCACACGTCTAACGCCAGAAGAACCCGGATGAATACCCTGATGTTCGGGCTGGACTGGGATTTCCTCAGAAGCGCCAACCGCAGCGCGACTCTCCAGATCCGGTATCTGGATGTCGCTTCTCAGGATATCACCAACGCCAACCCCAAGACCAATTGGCAGCGCGATACATTCATGAGCTGGTCGGCGCACGATGTTCAGTTCGAGGTAGAGACCTGGCCCGGCCGGGATGGGCTCAACACCAAGGATCTGCGGGCGCAACTGTTGCCCGACGGCCTGGTGACCTGGAGGAACAACACTCCCTACGAGACGCCCCTGGATGTCGAGCGGACCTCGCTCTACTACATGAACTACCAGTACCTGCGTGAGGACCAGAACAATTTCAAGATGGACCTCGATTTCCAGATCAACCGGATGAACCGGGCCAAGCTGGGCTTCCAGTCCATCGATCTGAAAAATCACCGTTTCCGTCAGAGCGTTTCCACCGACCGGCGCAACCCGATCAACGAGTTCCGCTACAAACCGTCGATGTACGCCGCCTACATCCAGAACCGGACCGACCTCGGCGACTTTGTTTTCGACTACGGCCTGCGCTATGACACTTTCCAGCATAACACCAACTGGGGAATCACCTCACTCGACCAGTACGGTGATTACGTGAGGCCGCGCACCCTGTACGAGTGGTCGCCGCGTTTCGACGTGGCGTTCCCGGTGACCGACAAGTCGCAGCTGCGTTTCAGCTACGGGGTGTTCACCCAGCTGCCCAGCATGGAAATGATGTTTTCCAGTTCCAACCCCGGCGGTCTGGAGTACTCCCGCACCGATTCCTATGAAACCGGCCTCAGCTACCTGGTGACCAACGACTTGCTGTTCGATGTGGTGGCGTACTACCGCGACGTGGACGGGAACCTGTCCAATAAATCCTTTTTCGAGGATTACAACGCCTGGCATCTTGGATACGAGATACGCGACTGGACCCAGGGTTATGTCAACCGCGACAACGGGAACATCAAGGGTGTGGATTTTTCGCTGCGCAAGCGTTTCTCGAATAATTACTCCATCAACATGCAATACACCCTTCAGTTTTCCCGCACCACCGGCAGCGCGTACAATAAAAGCAGTTTCGTGGGCAACTACGATCCCTCCTCAAACCAGATCTATGTCCCGCCCGATTTTCTGGCCCCGATTTCCGGTGACCGCACCCACAAGTTGACCTGTCAGTTCAACTACCTGTTCCCGGAGGATTACAGAAGCGGGACCCTGGCCAACACGGTGCTCGGAAATGTGCGGGTGTATTCGGTTCTCCAGCTCCAGAGCGGGCAGCCGCTGGTGGCCAACGGTGGTCCCAACGACATGGCTTACGGTTATGCCGGACAGGAGGACCCCTCGGCGATCACCTACAGCGGCCTCCACGGGTTGAACGCGTTCCGCGGGCGCTGGGACCTCAATCTTGATCTGAGAGTGAGCAAGACTTTCCGTCTCGGCGGGACGAGAAACCTCAGTGTGTTCTCGGAAATATTCAATGTGCTCAATCACCGGAACAACCACTCCTATCCCAGCAATTATCATCTCGACGACTACTCGAGTGTCACCGGCGGCGTAGACCTGAAGTGGGAGGATCTGTCCGAGACTGATTTCAATCGCACCCGGTTCAACGCGGATTTCAACGGCGACGGCATACTCACGGTCAAGGAAGCCGCGATGGGGGCCATCGCCAGCGATTTCATCCAGCAGACGATGGACAAGCGCCTCTGGGGCATGGCCCGTCAGATACGCACGGGACTTGAGTTCTCTTTCTGAAGATGCTGGAGGCGATGGCCTGGACCTCAGGCTTGGGACTTTTGTCATCACATGGTCTTGAACAAGCCAGGAGTATACTTATGAAGCGAAATGAGAGATTTTCGATCTGGTTCGTCCTCCTCCTGATGGCCTGCTTCTCGGTCAGCCCGGCTGCCGCGGAGCTGCTGCAGATCAGGTCGGCCAAGGGTAACAATGTCGGCCTGGGGGTCAGGACCGACTGGTACAACGGCGGGCCTTTCCATGCCTGGCCGGGGGATGCCAACATCATTCAGTACCCCAAAGGCTCGGGCAACCTGATCTATAACGACGGGTGGGGATTCGGCCTTATCACCACTCAGGACACGGATGGGGATGGAACGCCCGAGGATACTGTTATTCCACAGTCGGGTGGCCGTCTGGTGCTGCCCTATATCTGCTCCATCGATTCCTACGACGAACTCTCGGCCCTGGCCACCTCGGGAGCGGTCATGGAAATCGCCGCAGCCGGCACTGACGGCTCCCTGCGCAGCCGGGTCTGGACCTCCCTGGATGCGGATGAGCTGGCGGCATGGCCCACCGAGGCCCGCGAGGGCCACAAACCCGGCGGTGCGCCGGTGCTGCACGGGGCCGAAACCATGTACTGCAGCAGCGGGGATGTGTTCAGCGGCTTCGGCGAACCGCTCAGCGGCTTCCATCTGGGGTACAACCTCTATTTCCTGGACTACGGCCAGAGCAACAACATGGTTTACTCACACCTGTACATGCAGAACGTGAGTGAATACATGAAATGGAACGCCGTCTTCGGCCCCCAGATGTGGACCAAGAACGGCGGCCCGGCCCCGGACGGGGGCTGGAGCTGGACCAGTGTGATTCTCTATCAGAACTGGCGGCAGATGGGATTCGGGGAAATCCAGAACATGGGCTGGGCCTACCACCCGGCCAAGGGGATACAGACCCTGTGGTGCGAGATACCGCAGCTCGGCAGCTGGACGCCTCAGGAGCCGCCGCTGCTGGGAATGAAACCCCTGAAACAGATGGAGCACGACGGAGAGGTGTCGCAGCTCCTGGCGGTCTCCACGGCCAGCGGCACGGAGTTCGGGTTCTCCGGAGCGGGTAACCTGATGGACCAGGGCTGGTCCTCGGCCAAAGTCTACCGCAGCATAATGAACGTCGAGGGCAATTTCGCCGGCCAGACCAACCCCTTCACCAACCGTCAGGCCATGGATACCTGGCCCGGGGTCCTCACTCCCGGGGACAGCCGGTACAACCAGTGGCTCTGGGGCGGATCGGACAACTGGAACCATTACACTTTCTGGGGCGAGCTGCACGACATCGCCCCGCGCGACACGCTATCTTTCGACTGGGTCCTGATGTTCTCGCCCTCCGGGGTCAAACCCCTGATGGCGCCCAAGTTCGAGCTCGCCAACATCGACGACCCGATGATGCAGACCGCGTTCCAGCCGCAGGAGGAATACGCGGCCGTCGCGCAGACAGTGTTCGACGGGGGGTACCAGACCCCGGCCACCCCGGCCGCCCCCGCCCTGACCATCGTCCCGGGAGACCGTGAGGTCACTATCACCTGGAGCGATGTCAATCTGAAAACACCGGACCCCTACTACACTTTCCTGCACGAAAACGGGCTCGATCCGAACAACCTGTACCGCGAATACGATTTCGAGGGCTACCGTCTCTACCGCAATTTCACCGGGCCCAACGATGCACACGCCGAGCTGCTCACCGACATGAGCATGTCAGCCGGTAATCTGACTTTCTTCTATGTCGACAAGCTGGACGACGATTACCCGCTCAAGCGCATGCGCAACGGACTCAAGGTCTGGTACGCCCTGGTGCCATATGACCGCAACTATGACGTGTCCACCGGGGATATGTTCTCCCTGCCCGATCCGAACGCAGGCAAAACCTGGAACCGCGCCGGCGAAGCAGGCCTTTACGATGTGATACCGCGCTCGGACGCCAGCAATTTCCGTTCGGCGGAGCAGGACGGGGAAATCAAGTTCACGCCCGGGATGGGCCAGAACCCGGTGTTCGACAGCAACGACATGGTGGCGGTGGCGGGCAACGGCGACGGGACCCTGAAAGAGCCGCCGGTCTACCGCGGCCCGGTGGCCGAAATCGAGTTCACCCCCGTGCTCAACGAGCGCCTGACCACGGAGAAAAAGCTTGTCCTGACGGCCAAGGTCGACAACTGGAAGCCCACAATCCACTCCTACGGCTTCGTGTACAGCAACATGACATTCGAGCTGAGCGAGGGCGGCAATGTCCTGGGCGCCTCCCAGGAGTTCCCCTACCGTTGTTACACGGTCCGGCCCGGGGACGCGAGCGTCTCTTTCGCCCCCACGACCTCGGTGGGCGCGGACTACGCCGTGACTGCCGATTTCCGCTACCTCTCGGACGGTAATTTCAGGTCCGAGCTGCTGAACAATTTCAATACCGGGGGCTACACCGGGGCGACAGTAGATATCTACAGCACCGGGCCGGCCTCCAACCCCGAGCGCGCACCCGGTTTCCCTCCCGGCAACATCAGCATGATGCGCAGCGGACGTTTCACGCTCACCTGGACTTCCTCCGGCGGCGGGTTGAGCCTGGCCGTGCACGATGTCAGCCGCAACGTGGACCTGCCGTTCGCCGAGTTCCCGGATGATTACGGCTGGGGTTTCGTCACTCTCGACAATTTCGGCGGTGTCTGGAGCGGCATGGGCCAGATGTACGAGGACATGCTGAACGACGTGCCCAAAGCCCAGCGCACGAAGAAAATGGTCTCATCGCTTCCGGTCAGCAACACCGCGGAGTTCGGCCTGATGGTTAACGGGCTGTTCTGGCGCTTCAGCGGCACGGAGGGCCAACTGACCGGAATGCCATCCGCCGGAACGGTGATGAGCATAGACAACGCCTACGGTTATTTCAACGATGACCTGTCCGTGTTCTATCAGTACCACGAGCCTCCGTTCCCCGGAGACAGGTGGGAAATCGACATCAAGCCGATGAGCCTCAACGCGCAGGACGCCGACCTGAGCAAGATCAAGGTCGTGCCCAACCCGTATCTGGCCTCCTCCTATCTGGACCTTTCGCCCACCCAGCGCCGGATCGAGTTCATCAACCTGCCCAATAAATGCACGCTACGCATTTATTCGCTGGGCGGCAACCTGGTCAATGTCCTCAACCACATCGGCTCCAATCGGACCGGCTGGGGCGACTACACCGACCTCGACCGCATGACCCAGGGTGTGCCGAAAGTGCTTTCAGGCTACGATAACCACTCCGGGACCGAGCCTTGGAACCTGAGGAACCGTTTCGGCCAGACCGTAGCCAGCGGCTTGTACTTTTTCCATGTGACGGATACGCGCGGCAAGACGTTCACCGGCAAATTCTATATCGTTAACTGAGAGCGCCGGCCGCGCAGCGACCGATTACAATCGGAACCCCTATCTTTTCAGGCTGCACGAGGATGGAGGTAATACATGTTCAGAAAATCAGCCTCAAGAGCTTTTGCCAGCACTTGGGCGATCCTGGCCTTTGCTGTCATGCCTTTGCTGGCGCAGGGCATTTCGCGGCAGGATTACTCGGGGTTGGACAAGTACCTGGAGCAAGGCAGACAGTCCGACTTCTCGTTCGTCGGCGCCCGCGCCGCCGAATTCCTGACTATCCCCGTGGGTGCTCGGGGCATAGGCATGGGGGGCGCTTACACCGCCATCACCGATGACATATCATCGATCTGGTGGAATCCGGCCGGTCTGGGATTCCTCAAGCAGAAAGAGGTCATGCTCACCGTGGTCGATTACACCCTCGACGTGACCTACAGCTACGCCGGGGCGGCGGTGCCCCTCGGAGACGGTGATATCGTCATCGGAGGGTTTTTCGGCTATCTGGATGTTCCGGACATGGAAATAACCACGGTGAGCCAGCCTGAGGGAACGGGCAGCACTTTCAACGCCTACGATTTCCAGATGGGCGGCTCGCTGGCCTACAACTTTTCGGACCGCTTCATGGGCGGCATCAACGTGAAATATGTCCACCAGGACGTGTTCGGCAATACGAGCGGCAACGCTTTCGCCATCGACGCCGGCGCCATTTACCACACCGAGCTGGCGGACCGCGAGATCAAATTTGCTTTCGCCATCCAGAACCTGGGGACCAATATCACCATGCGCGGCTCCGACCTGATCGAGTCGGTGGGCCCGGAAGACAAGAGCGGTTCGCTGCCGAGCGGATACAGCGACTATTCGAGCGACCAGGGCGCTTTCGCCCGCCGGAGCAACCGCGAGGTCATGTGGCTGACCAACACCTACCGTCTGCCCACGGTGGTAAAGCTGTCGCTGGCTTACACTCTTTTCGCCAGCGAGAAAGTGAACTGGGTGACCGCGGCCGAGATATGGCGTCCCAGCTACATTCCCATTTCCTACTCCGCCGGCACCGAGCTGACTTTCGCTTTCGACAGCTACACCACCGCGGCGCTGCGCAGCGGCTGGATGATCCAGACCGATGAGCTCAACGACGGAGTCGACAAGTCGGGCTATACCTATGAGGGCGACAATCCGGCCTGGCGTGGTTTCAGCCTCGGCGGGGGTATCCAGCGGACCTGGCTCGGCCGGACGGTAAGCTTTAACTACGCTTACCGGAACAAGGGGCGGCTTTCGGCAGATAATTTCTTCACTGTCCAGTTCGGTTTCTGATTAAACCGGATTTAAGCTTTCAGTCTGAGACACCCGGCTCTGTCTGGAGCCGGGTGTCTCAGGAGGATTCGGGGGATGGCCGGGGGGCGGAAGGATCAGGCTGCCAAATGCCCGTATCGCGCGCCCCGATAGGAACCGGCCGCTGAAACCTCGGTCCGCTGCGCAAACTGTGCCTCGATGATTGTACATTCCATCGGGCTACTGAGTCTGACGGTTGGTGGCAGGAACGGAACTTCCGGTCAATCATCGATTTTGTTCGGAGAAAAAAGTGACACTCGACTGGCATAACAAATCCGAATATCTGGCGCAATTGACCCTGATGCCCAAGATAGACTCAAATGCCCACCTGGGAGTGCGTTTTCCTCAAGTCGCCTTTATCGAGATGCTCGATTCGGTAAAAATCCATTGGCTCAATATCTGTTGCAGTGAAATGTGGGGACCCGATCTGAACCGTCAGATTATTACTGCTGAAAGGATGCATTGCGCATACCCGGACTATCTGTCCTGGGTCACCTCGCTCAACCTGGAGGACTGGGGCAGTCCGCGCCGGGAGGCGGGAACCCTCGCGCAAATCGGAAACGGAAGGTCCAACGGCGCGGTCGGAGTGAAAATCCACCGGCACACGGGCCTGGTCAGGCCGGACCACCACCCCGGACGGAGGGGGATCGACGACCCCGGTCTCGATCCGGTGTTCGATTATCTGTGCCGGCAGGGATTGACCCTGGTTGCCGACATCGAGGAACCTCCGGATCAGAAGGTTTTGACCGGATCGGTCCAGGCTCGCTGCAACCGGGCGGGCTGGACCTCGGACCCAGAGGATCGAGGCTGCGCCATCGACAATGGGACGGGTCAAGGCAGCTTTCTCGAAGCCATGCAGAGCGTAATGGAAAGGCACTCTGCCCTGCGGGTGGTCTGGTGCCACCTGGGGTGTCGAGAGATGGGTCTTGAGGGATTGTCGCACTGCCTCGACCGGCACCCGAATCTGGCGGTGGACCTGGCGGCACGTATCGAGTACCTTCGCACCCTGGACAGGGGGAATGTGCTGGATTTCTTCGTCCGGTACCAGGACCGGATCCTTTACGGCACGGACAGCGTTCTCAGGGCCGAGTCGCCGGAAGACAGCCGCGAGGAAATCTCGCTGGCCAGGGAGAGCTACATCCGGGATATGATCTATTTCGCAACGGATTGGGAGCTGGAGGCTGGCAAGGACGGGAAGACGGTGCGAGGGTTGTATCTTCCTCCCGAGATTCTCAAAAAGGTCTACTTTGACAATGCTTTGAAATGGTATCCCGGCATCATGCAGCCAGTCGGTAAAGTTGTGAGAACCGCTAAGAATTGGCCCCGAGTATAGCAGGACTGAATCCGGATGAAATTCCTGGTCAAGGAGCGGAATCCGTTCGCTGTCATCCGGTTGTCATCTTTTGTCAGTAAAATGTGGTCTAATTGTATTTTATGAGTTTTCGTGGATGGTCTTGTATCTGTCGGTCAGGCGTTATATTTTCACAAGATGGATGGAGTTTTTTTAACCGGAGCGACCGCGATATATACTGTACGCAGGAGTGAGTCCCGGCCGATTCTGATACCATCCTGCCACTCGTAGACAAATCAGTGAATTTCGGCCGCCAGGATTGTCCTCATAGAATTCAGTCCGCCCGGGAAAAGAGTCTCACTATGATCGACAGACTCCGAAAACAGGGAATCGGGAGCGTTCAGGGTCCGGATGAGCTTCAGACGCGGATCAGGGAATTGGAACGCCAGGTGGCGATGAATGCAGACCTCGAAACGGCCCTGCACGAGCTGGAAAAGAGATACGAGGAATCTGTCGAAAGAAGAGACAGCCAGGCCAGGCAACTGTTCGGCATCCGCTCGATGATAGGCATGCCGGAGCTGATTCTGGATGAAAGCTGGCACATCGTCGGGTTTTCCCCCGATTTTCCCCTGCTCACCCGCAATATCTACGAATACACCAACCGGAACAAACACATCAAGGAATTGATCGGGGAGCGCAATTTCGACAGGATAGTCAATTACGTGGAAAACGTCCACACTCTGGAGGACCTGCCTTATGACGAGGGGGCGGCGTGGAGCCTGGTCTACGAGGGGCCGGGCCCCTCGGACAGGATCGACACCTCCTGGGTGCAGTACCGCAACTCCCAGAAATGCAAATGGGATATTGTCGAGATAGACGGGAAGATGTGTTTCCTGCACCGGCCGCACATCAAGGACGAGGTCGACTGCTACCTGATGTCCACGGCGGAGTACGGTGGGGCGGATGAGGACATCCGGGTGGTGTTCCGCACCCGGACCTCCGGACTGGACGAGAATATCCGCGACCTGTCCCTTATCCTGTCCGGAGCCTCGGGCGAGGAGAAAACCAACCCGGACTATATCGGCTACACGATCTGCACCGCCGCGGCCGTGAACCGCTATGCCAGAATACAGAAATACTGCGCCAACCTGTTCCTGCGCCCCGAATCCCTGCATACGGACACGGAATACGAGATTGCCGTGGAAAGGATCGGCGGCCGGATCCAGAGGTCACTTAAGAATCTGACGACTCAGGAAAGCCTCCCGCTTCTGACCGCGATCGATCCGCACGCCGTCTACGACGGGCAGAACCATATCGGTTTCACCACCTATTCCGGTGAGGTCCTGCTTTCAGATATCAGGATATACACGCGCAAATCGAGGTTCCAGATCGAAAGGTTCAAGCTGACCTTCGATCTGGAGCTGGAGATCGACGAGGAGAACCTGAAAGGCAAAGTCTTCCGTCTGAAAATCGGCCGGGACAGGAGCATGTTCAAGCCCTTGTACATACTGCTGCTCGAGGATATCACCCAGCGCAAGGAGGCCGAGCGCGCGCTTCTGGCCAGCGAGGAAAAGTACCGCGCGCTTTTCGAGGAGTCGAAGGACGCTCTCTGCGTGATCAGCCGGGATGGCCGTTTCATCGAGGCCAACCCGGCCATGCTCAGCCTGTTCGGCTACACCAGGAACGAGTTCAATCGGCTGGACGCCTCCGGCATTTTCGTGAACCCGGCGGACCAGCGCCGTTTCCTGCGCGACGTGGAGAAAGCCGGATCGGTCCGGGACTATGAGATCAAGCTGAAAAAGAACAACAGCACGGTGATGGACTGTGTCTGCAACTCGACTTTGAGGCTGGACCGTAACGGAATCATCTGGGGTTACCAGACCACTATCACCGACATCACGGAACGCAAACGCCTGATGAAGATAGACACTCCTTTCTTCGGTACGAACAGCGCAATGGAAAAGATCCGGGAGCTCGCCTCCCTGGCCGCCGAAAATGACACTCCCGTAACTCTCACGGGTGAGACTGGCACCGGCAAAGGCCTCCTGGCCCGCTGGATTCACGAGAACAGCCGGAGGAATTCAAGGCCTTTCGTGGAGATCAACTGTTCGTGTCTGAAAGGGGAGATGCTGGCCAGCGAACTGTTCGGCCACCTGCGCGGAGCGTTCACCTCGGCGGTCCAGGACCGTAAGGGGCTGATCCATCTGGCGGATGGGGGCACCCTGTTTCTGGATGAAATAGGTAACATGTCGATTGGAGTGCAGGCCGAGTTTCTTAAAGTGATCGAGGAGAAAGAGTACCGCCGTCTGGGGGAGGACCGGGTCAGAAAAAGCGATTTCCGTCTGATCTGCTCGACGAACATGGACCTTTTTGAGGAAACCCGCAAGGGAACTTTCCGGCAGGATCTTTTTTTCCGCATCAATGTCTTCCCGATCCATATTCCTCCTCTCAGGAAGAGGATGGAGGATTTCGAATCGCTGGTGCAGTATATACTTGGCACGCTTGGAGCCCCGAACCTGGAGGTGTCCGCCGAAGTGATGCATCAACTGGGGCACTATTCCTGGCCGGGCAACATCCGTGAATTGAGAAACTTGCTGGAAAGAGCTCTGATCCTGTGCCGTGGCTGCAAACTGTCAATCAAGGATTTTCCGGGCATCGAGGCGATCGCTCCACCTGCCGCCCGCAGCCGGCTGTATCTTGATATGAGGGACCAGGAAAAAGATCACATTCTGGAAATGATCGAGAAGATGGGCGGTAATAAGATTAAAGCGGCTAAAATGCTCGGTATATCCAGGGCTACCTTGTACAGGAAGTTAAGGGATATATCCAGACCATCCACAGCAACCTGACCACTGAATCCGTTTCCAGCCAGTCACTGGGCGCTCGGGAACCATAGTCTTTGTGCTTTCCGGCCTCAGCGGTATCCTTAGCCAGTAATTATTTCGATTTAATAATACTATCCAGGCTTTTGGTTTGAGAGTAGGGTGATAGCCCCGGTCAGGCATATTCGAGAATATTTCAGTTAAACCTCCGAAATCTTGGTTTTTGTTTGCCAATTCTTGCCAAAACATAGCCGAGGAAACGGATTTATCCTACTTATCCTCAGCCCACAGAACAGTCCGGCCAGGCTGCCATGTGCCTGTGGGCGTTGAAATTAGAGTATTTTGCGCGGTGGGGCGGTCTGGTTTCCGGGCCTGCCTTACAAGCAGGAGGTCACAGGTTCGATCCCAGTAGCGCCCACCATCTTGAAATGCTGCAATGGAGCGGATTTGCGATGTTTCGCAGATCCGTTCTCTTTTGTTTTATCGCCCATTCCAAATCTGTGACCGGAAAACACCTCGCTTCGTGACTGCTTGATCGACGGATCTCAATCCCCGCCCACCTTATTCGCATTGCCGGCCGGTTTCCGGTGGAGAAAGAAAATCGTATTGGCCTTTTTATCTCTCGAAATATTCCGGCTGCCCGCATAGCCCCGAGGAAAGAGCGCCGGTATCTACCGGATCCGTCCTCCATCCGGCACGCCGCCGCTGAAGCCTGCCATTGACAGGGGCTTGTATCGGTAATAAAATGGTTCTGCCCAGGGAACAAGACAGATAGTGGGGTAAGACGGGAATATCGAGACAACTGTTCACGGGCCTCCTGTCGTTGCGCTCGGGATACTGCCTGCAGGGAGAGCCTGGGGTGCGACAAGGCGGTGTCAGGACGGGGTTAGTGGGCGGGGGGTGGACTCGGCGAGCAGAGGATGGAGATACAGCAAGCCTGGGATCGGCAGCTACCGTCAGCTCTTTCATCCCGGAGCGTCCATGGTCCCTAATCCGTCCAATTCATGCAATCTCAGGGTTTGTATCCCATGCACGGCACTCTTCCTGTTTTTTCTCACCGGCTCCGCTCTGGCCAGCCATCCCAGCAACTGGCGGTTTTTCGGGGTGCAGGACGGACTGACTGAATCCTGGTGCAGCTATATCACTGTCGGACAGGAAGGCCGGATCTGGGTTTCCCACGGCGGTGTCAACGAGATGAGCTGCATAACCGGCGTGGCGGATGAAAACGGCCGGTATGTGAAAAGTCAGCCCAGTCCGGGCGATGACCTGAAAGTGGTGGAAAGCTGTTCCGGCCGGCTGTGGTCGCTTTATTCCAATGGGGTCCAGCTTTTTCAGGACAATCGCTGGCAACAGTTCAGGATCGACGAGATCGTCAACGAATATCCCGCCGACCGATTGGTGCGCCAGCTTGTACCGTTTTTACCGTGCGGCGTGGAGGGTTTGCTGTATCTGCTGCCCCAGCGTCTGACATATTTTAACCCAGGAAGCGGGGCCACCGCTGTGCTGCTCGAAGAGGCCCGGGTCGGGCTCGGACGGTTCAACGACATGACCCAGGCCGGGGATGGCGCCGTGTGGCTGGCCTGTGAGCTTGGGCTGGCGAAAATCCGGGTCACTGCCGACCTCGCGGTGCAGGTGGAGCAGCGTCACCCCTTGAAACAGGAAGGTCTGCGCGGGTTGCGCTGTCCGGTCGAGGGTGTGGGTGGGCGGGTGGCGGTTGTGGCCGGGTGCCGCGACAAGCCGGGAGGCGGAGCGGCGGTTTGCCTGGAGAACGGAATCTGGCACGCCTGTCCGGCCGGCCGCGGCAGTGTGATCCTGTGCTGGCCCGATGTGGACCGGGGCCTCTGGTTGCTCAAGGAGGGCAACCGGCTGTCGTACTTTCTGGAAGGACAGGAGATCCGTCAGGAGCAGACCGGCATGCTGGCGGCCGAGCTGCGCGAGGTGGCGGTCCAGCCGGACGGTGTTTTCTGGCTCACCAGCAGCCACGGGGTGATGCGGTACACACCCTCGATCTGGCGGACGCCTTTCGAGGTGGCGGATGTCACCCTGCGGGTGCATGCCATGCTGGAGGACCGCGCCGGAAGGGTCTGGTTCGCCGCCGGAGACCTTCTGCTGATGAACAGCGGTGAGGTCTGGAAAAGGTACAGGCTCCCCGCGGGCCTGAGTACGCAGCCCTATTTCACGCAATCGGTCTGCGAGCTGCCGGATGGCCGGATCGTGGTGGGGACTATCCCCTACAACCGGTTCCTGCTGGCTTTCGATCCGGAGACGGAAAGCTTCCAGCGGCTGACCTACCGCAACGCCGACTCGACCGCGGACGGGCGGCGCTACATGGGACTGATCGCCCCGGGGAAAGACGGACGGCTGCTGGTGCAGACTTTCGACGCGCCGCAGTCGCCGTGCTTCCGGATCGAGGAGTTCGACGGCCGTGTTTTCCGCACCCTGATAGACCGGGGGGAAAACTGGAACCTGGGCAACCTGCGTTACATACTGGAGTTGTCCGGAGGCGGACTGTGGATCGCCGGCCAGTCCGAGCGGGTGTCCGGGGTCCTGGACAGCAGCGGGTTCCACTATGTGGAGGCCGCCCCGGTGATTCTGGATAACGGCTTTTTCTGCATGTGTGAGCTGGAGCCCGGGCGGGTCTGGGTCGGCGGGCGGCATGGCATCTGGGAGATGAAAGGCGGGACCTGGACGCAGGTGCGCACGGGACTGTCCGCTGTCCGCTCGATCCAGCTCGGCTCGAACGGCACGGTCTGGGTAGCCTCGGGCGACGGGGTGCACCGATATGTCGAGGGCTCCTGGATCGACAACACCGAGGAGGACGGCCTGCCGAACACAGGGACTTTCAGTGTCCTCGAGGACAGCCGCGGGCGGGTCTGGGCCGGGACCATCCAGGGGGTTTCGCTTTTCCGCCCTGAGGCCGACCACGAATCCCCCGAGACATTCATTCCCAGGAACAAGAACCATCGGGAGGTGTCGCCCGAGGGCAATGTCACGCTGATTTTCTCCGGCTTCGACCGCTGGAAGCAGACCCGTCCGGAGCGTCTGCTCTATTCCTACAGCCTGGACAGGTCGGAATGGTCAGTGTTCCAGCCGGGTAATACGGTGGAGTTCAGGGGCATGAGCGCCGGGCCGCACCATTTCGAGGTGCGCTCGATGGACGTGAACCACAACGCCGACCCCAGTCCCGCGAGCTTCGAGTTCACTGTCCTGCAGCCCTGGTACAGGGAGAGCGGCTTCCAGGTGGTGGCCGGCCTGGGCAGCCTGATCATCCTCGGCCTGCTGGGATACGCGCTGCACCGGCATATCAACCTGGAGCGCCTGGTCGTGCACCGGACCAACGATCTGCGCGAGGCCAACATCCTTCTCGGCGATAAAATCTCCGAGCTGATGAAGACCGAGGAAAAGCTGCGCTGCGAGCACTCCCGGCTGGAGGCGACCTTGAGCTACAAGAGCCTGCTGACCGAGATCGCCTCGGGGCTGAACACCTCCTCCACGACGGGTGAGGAGGTGCTGGAAGTGCTGGAAATGCTGGGCCGCCGGATGTCTCTGGACAAGGTGAGCCTGCAGAACCTGACCCCCCTGAACGATGAGCAGAACTGGCCGGTCCTTCTGCTGAACGTGGCGGAAAAAGCCTGGAACGACCCCTCCAGCCCGGTGGACATTCCACCCGAATCACTGGTCAGGGCGGTGGCACGGGACTGGTGCGTGGTTTACGAGCCCGGGCGCCCGGGCGATCCGGAATGGAGCGAATGGTTCGCCGGGCGGGGTATCGGGGCGGCCTGCGTGTTCCCGGTCGCCACGCGGCGGTCGGTGGACGGTCTGATCATATTCAGCCGCTCCGCACCGGCGGTCTGGCAGTACGAGGAGGTGGAACTGCTCAAGACCGCGGCGGACATGATTGTCAACGCCTGGCTGCGCTATTCCAACTCCTGCGCCATGCTGGAGGCCGAGAAGCAGCGGGCGGACGCGCTGCAGATGGCCGAGCGCGCTTCCCGTCTGGCCTCGATCGGAGTGATGGCGGCCGGGATCACGCACGAGATCAACCAGCCGCTCAACGACATCAAGGTCACCGCCGACAGCGTGCTGCTCTGGGACCGCCGCAACCACGGGCTGCTGCCCGAGGAATTCAGCGGCTGGCTGCGCTCGATCACGCGCAGCGTCTCACGGATCGACGGCATAATCCATCACATGCGCTCCTACTGGGTCCCCTCCCGTCAGCAGAATCAGGACGAGCTGGAGGTGAACGCAGCCGTGCGCAGCGCCCTGTCGCTGATCGACCGCCAGCTCACCAACCACGGCGTCCGCCTGGCTGTCGACCTGCACGGACCCTCCCTGTTCGTGCGCGGAAACCGGGTGCATCTGGAACAGATTGTGCTGAATCTGGTGCTCAACGCCATGCACGCCCTGGACGAGAGCGGTAAGACAGATAAAAGGATCGAGGTGTCGCTGCTCCGGGAGGGGACATTGGCCTGCCTTGAAGTGCGCGACAACGGCACGGGCATACCGGAGGGGGACGGGGACAAGATTTTCGATCCGTTCTATTCGACCAAGAAACCGGGGGAGGGTATGGGATTGGGTCTGGCCATAGTCAGACGTTTCGTGCAGGGGCTCGGGGGGAGCGTTTCTTTCTGGAATAACTACTTGGGTGGTGCGACGTTCCGGATCGAGCTGAAGCTGTCCGGGCACAGTGACGGTAAGGAGAGCTGAGATGCGGATACTGTTTGTGGATGACGAGCCGCAGGGACGCCGGGTGATCTCGTCCCACCTGGAGCGCGAACTGGGCCACGAGGTGACCCAGTGCGGCTCGGGGGAGGAGGCGCTGGCCCTGTTCAGGCAGCGGCCTTTCCCGATGGTCCTGACCGACATCCGGATGCCGGGCATGGACGGCATCGAGCTGCTGCGGCGGATCAAGAGCGGCCCGGAGGGCGGTTCCACGGATGTGCTGCTGATCACGGCCCACGGGGACATGGAATCCGCCATCACGGCCCTGCGCGAGGGGGCCTACGATTACCTGAACAAGCCGGTGGACCTGGTGGAGCTGGAGGCCATTGTCCGTCGAAGCGCCGAGCATCGGTCCCTGATCCACGAGAATTTCGAGTTGACCCACCACTTCGAGGAGCGTGTCGCCGAGGCCACCCGCGACACCCACCGTCAGATGGACGAACTGCTCAGCGCTTTCGCCGAGGCGGCCGGAGTGGCACGGGTGGGCATTTTTTCGAGCGCGATGCAGGAAGTGGTCGATATGGCCCAGCGCCTGCACCAGGACCGTCACATCCCGGTGCTGATCGAGGGCGAGACCGGAACGGGCAAGGAGATCGTGGCCCGCATGATCCACTACGGCGCCGGGGGAGTGACCACGCCTTTCGTGGCGATCAACTGCGCGGCGATCTCACCCTCGCTCTTTGAGAGCGAGCTTTTCGGGTACGAGCGCGGGGCTTTCACCGGGGCCCGCACGGGCGGGCAGATGGGCAAGCTGGAGCTGGCCCGGGGTGGGACTCTGTTCCTGGACGAGATCGCAGAGATGCCCCTGAACCTTCAGCCCAAGCTGCTGCGAGTGCTCCAGGAAAGGGAGTTCTACCGGGTGGGCGGGCTGAAGAAAATCAGCCTGGACCTGCGCGTGATCTGCACCTCCAACCGCGACCTGGCCGCGATGGTCGAGAGCGGGGCTTTCCGCCGTGACCTGTACTACCGCCTGAATATCGGGCGGATACATCTGAGCCCCCTGCGCGAGCGCCGGGAGGAGATCGGGAAACTGGCTTTCATGTTCATGGCCCGTTTCGCCGAGAGCCGCAAGCGCCGTTTCCGCGTGATCAGCCCGGAAGCGTTGAACCTGCTGGAGAGATACCCCTGGCCGGGCAATGTTCGCGAGTTGGAGAACACGATCGAGCGGGTGGTGCTGATCCACGACGCCGAAACCCTGCAGCCCGGGCACCTGGATTTCCTGTGGCCCGCCGCGACCGCCCAGCCGGCGGGCTCCGGCGCACGCGACCCGGAACGGGCGGTGCTGGTCACCCTGCCGGAGAAGGGTTTCTCCCTCGAGGGCGCCGAACTGGTTATTATCCGCAGGATCCTGGACATGTTCGGCGGCAACAAGTCCCACGCCGCCGAATACCTCGGCATTACCCGCAGCACCTTGCGCCTGAAGCTCGACAAGCATTCCGCCACGGCTGAATGAATTTCATCCGGTCGATTTTCATTCACTGGCTGATAATCATCCGCATTTTAACGCCCCGTTAATCCCTGAAATATAATTACTCCGCTGTTGCACAACTAATTCCGCAATTCCGCCCACAACGGCATATGACTTGTATTACCCGTCTCTGGACCCCGCCTCCTGAAACACAGCGCTGCATTCCCCCTGTCACCCACCTGAGCGAGGAACGGGCAAATTGGGGCGAAACGCGAAAGACATCCTGCTGATCGACGATGACCGTGCATTCCTGAAAAAAGCCATTCGCCTGCTGGCTTTCAACGGGCTGTCTGCGGCCTCCTGCTCCGACCCTGCCCGGGCGCTCGAACGATGGCGCTGCGGCAGGTACAGGATCGTGGTCACGGATTACTGCATGCCCGGGCTGAATGGCCTGGAGGTGCTCAGTCGGCTGCGCAGCCTGGACCGGGAGGTGAAAACGATCCTCCTGACCGGCCTGGAGGATGAGGCTGTCCGCGAGGCCGCCCTGGCCGCGGGGGCCTGTGCTTTCATCCGCAAGCCGCTCGACCTGCAGGAATTTGTGGGGGCGCTGTCCGGCCTTCTGGGGCAGGGAACCGGCAGGGAAACGCAGACGGATGCGGTGGAACGACTGTCACCCCGGAACCTTGAGGGACCTTGCCGCGGCAACGGTCCGGGACAGGAGGGCCTATGAAACAATAACACCGGAGTCGTCTGCCCGAGTCTTTTCCAAATTCCATGGGGGAACTATGCAACAATCCAAGGTTAACGGGCTTCTAAAGGCCGTCCTTGTGGGGCTTGCCCTGTTTGCGGCCAGCCTTCAGGCCCAGCTTTCCACCTCCAAGGTGGAGGGCACGGTGCGGGACAAGGAGACCGGCACTCCGCTGCAGGGCGTGCAGGTGGTCATCGAGGGCACGCGCCTGGGCAACATCACCAACGCCGACGGCTACTATTTTATCCTGAACGTCCCGCCCGGCCGTCGGGACATCTCGTTCAACTACACCGGCTACCAGAAAGTCACGATCAGGGAGCAACTGATCCTGGCCGGCCAGACCATCACGGTCAACGCCAATCTCAGCAGCACCGTGGTCCAGTTGGAAGGGATCACGATCGAGGGCGAGAGTGAGATACTCGCGCCGCGCGACAACACTGTCACCAAGCATCGCCTGACCACCGAGAGCCTGGTCGAGACCCCGGCCACCGTGCTCGAGGACCTGCTGGTCCAGCAGGCCGGCGTGGTCACGGGCGGCCAGGGCGCGCTGGCCCGCGGGGTGCGCATCCGCGGCGGCCGCATCGGCCAGGAGATGATGGTGGTCGACGGGATGCCGGTGCGCAACCAGACCGCACTGGCCGACCGCACGGACGACAACAGCGTCGAGACCGGCGCCCAGGGCCAGGATGTCAGCCCGCTGGAGCTTTCCACCGAGGCGATCGAGGAGGTGGATATCCTCACCGGCGGGTTCCAGGCCGAATACGGCAACGCCCAGTCCGGCATCATCAATATCGTCACCAAGGAGGGCGGCCCGCAGCTCAGCGGCAGAGTGCGGTTCACCACCGACGAGATGAACCCTCGCACCGCGGACTACGGCTACAACCAGCTCGTCACCACTATCGGCGGCCCGATCCCGGGTGTGCCGAACCTCTATTTCCAGGGCACCGGCGAGATCCAGGGCGAGGCCGACCGCACCCCGACTCATGCGGATGAGGGCTTCCGCGGGATCAACGAAGACTTCGTCGACTACCTGAACGCCGCAGTGGCCAACGACCCGGTCCTCGGGCTGCGCAAGCCGGCCTACACCCTGGACATGTTCAAGACCGGTCACGAGTTCTACGCCTCGCGCACCGGCGGCGGCCTGTCACTGTTCAGCCCGTCCAACCCGGTGCGTCTGCCCGGCAACTGGGGCGACCGCACCCTGGCCAACGGCAAGATCACCTACAGCCCGATCCCCAGTCTGAAAATCATCGCCTTGAACCAGTGGAGCCGCAACCAGAACTCCTATCCCAGCGGCCCCGCGGGCGACGGCGACTACTTCCAGACCGGGATTGTCACCCGCAAGAGCGGCGACCCGATGTGGGAAGCCGCCTGGGGGCGCAGCCCGTTCTTCGCCAAAGAGCCCTCCCGCACGGAGCTGTACATCCCGCAGAGCCAGGGCCGCCGTGTCCGGGCCAACAACATGCTGTTCGGCGGGGACTGGAATTTCCTGCAGAACTCCAGGCAGAACGCGCTGCTGCAGTTCCGCTACAGCCGCTTCCGCACCAACGAGATCAACTCCTCCATGCAGGCCGCGGACTGGAAGCGCGAGAGCACGTTCATGAGCTGGGATGCCCACGACCTGCGTTTCGAGGTGGAGCGCTACCCGAACCGCGAGATCCAGCAGGGATTGGAGACCCTGGACTGGTACCCGGACGGCGCGTTCGAGAACCACGACGGGGAGCGCTACGAGACGCCGTTCCTGGTGGACACCTACTCGATCTACACCCTGCAGTACCGCTACAGCCGTGAGTGGCAGAACAACTACAAGATGGATGTCGATTTCCAGTGGAACCGGACCAACCGGGCCAAGCTGGGTGTGCAGATCTCGGACTACGACAACGACATGTTCCGGGTCCGTCAGCATGTCACCAAGCGCAACGAGATGGGCGAGTTCCGTTACCAGCCCAAGCTGTTCGCGGCCTACCTCCAGAACCGCACCGACCTGGGCGATTTCGTCTTCGACTACGGCGTGCGCTGGGACCAGTTCCAGCCGGTGGACAACTGGGGAATCAACCAGAGCGATCCCTTCGGCCAGAGTGTCAGCCCGACCGTGTTCACCGAGGTGTCGCCGCGTTTCAACGTCGGGTTCCCGGTGACCGACCGCTCGCAGCTTCGTTTCAGCTACGGCGCGTTCACCCAGATCCCCAGTTTCAACGTGCTGTTCAACTACCAGGAGTACGGCGGCAACGCCAACCCGGGCGGTCTGGGCTACAGCCGCACGGACGCGTTCGAGGCGGGCCTGAGCTACCTGGTGAACAACGACATGGTCCTCGACCTGGTCACCTACTACCGGGACATCAACGGGGACGTTTCCAGCAACACATTCTTCATCGACCAGTGGCTGTGGCACAGCGAGCAGCGGGTGCGCAACTGGATGAGCGGCTACTCCAACCGTGACAACGGCAACGTGAAGGGCTTCGACCTGACCCTGAAGAAGCGCTTCTCGAACAACTTCTCCTACAACCTGATCTACACCATGCAGTTCGTCCGCACCACCGGCGACAACGAGCTGGGCAGCCGGGGCTACGACGCGGCCTCGAACTCGATGAACCTGCCGCCGGACGAGCTGCGCCCTGGCTCCGGGGACCAGACCCACAAGCTGACCGCACAGCTCAACTACCAGTTCCCGCTGGATGTCCAGGCCGGCAAGTGGCTCAGCCCCGTGCTCCGGGAGTTCGGTCTCTACGCGGTCTACCAGCTCAACAGCGGCACCCCCGGCGGTGACGCCCCCGGCGTGCCGATGGCCTATCGCGGCCGCTGGTACTCCAACCTCGACCTGCGCTTCAGCAAGAACCTGGGCCTGGGCCGGACCCGCCGCGTGCAGGTCTTCGCCGAGGTGTTCAACGCGCTCAACCGCCGGGACAAAGCCGCCTACCCCAAGGACTACCGGCTTGAGAGCTACCTGCATATCACCGGTGGGGCCGACTTGCAGTGGAACCAGCTCGCCGAGGGTGACTGGGAGCGCCGCGCGCGGTTCCAGGCCGATTTCAACGGCGATGGGGTCCTGACCGACGAGGAAGCCGGAATGGGCGCGCTGGCCAATGCGGTTATGATGAGCACGATGGACAAGCGCAATTGGGGCACCGCCCGGCAGATCCGCGCCGGAGTCGACTTCAGCTTCTGAGCTGCGGCTGTTGCAGGCCCACAAATCTAAACAGCCGACAAGCGGGAGAAATAATATGCGAATAAACAGAAAGATTTCCATTACGCTGACCCTGACCTCATTGCTTTGCCTGGCGGCGGGATCGCTGCATTCCGAGATGCGCCAGCAGCGGGTCCCGCGCGGCAACAATGCGGGGCTCGGGATCGGTCGGGTCGGCGGGGGCGGCTGGGCAGGCCCCTGGTACGCCGCAGCCAACAACACGATCCAGTTCCCCACCGGATCGGGCAACTTCATCTACAACGACTGCGGGCTGGTCACCTACATGATAACCCGCGACACCCTGGGCACCGACGCTTTCGCCAACGACACGATCATGCCGCCGGACGGCGGGTCGGGGCCGGTGTTCCTGCACGCCTCGGGTTTCAACTATGATGAGGTGATGGCGCTCGCCACGAGCGAGCCCAACATCGAGCGGCTGGGGGACGTGCCCTACGACCGGGTCTGGTCCTCGGCCGACGCCGGCGAGCTGGCCGATTGGCCGATCGAGGGCCGCTGGGGCCGCTCCGCCTCCGGCGAGCCGATGGTCTACGGCGCCGAGACCATGTTCGTGCACTACGGCGATGTCGCGTGCACCTACGGATACGGCACTCCTCCGTGCATGTACAGCGGATACTCGTTCCATTTCCTCGACTACGGGGAAAGTGCGAACATGGTTTACATCAATATCCTGTTCCAGAACGTGTCCGAGTACCTGCGGTTCAACGCCACGGGCAACTATCGCCGGCTGGGCGAGCGCTGTCCCAGCGGCTACACGTTCAAGGGAGCCATTTTCATTCCCTACATGCGGCAGGTCGGTTTCGGAAGCAGCGACTACAACGCCGGCTGGGCTTTCCAGCCGTCCAGGGAGATAGTGGGCTACTGGTGCAAGCAGCCCACGATCAGCAGCTTCAGCCCCCAGGAGCCGCCGCTCATGGGCTACAAGGTGCTGCGCGCGCCCTCGATCCACGGCGAGACCGCCACCCTGCGCAACGCGCACATCGATGTCACCAGCGAGTTCGGAATCAGCGCCCCTTGGGGAATAGTCCGCTCCGATTACAACCAGAAGGACCGCTACAAGTTCTGCCTGGGCGAGAACCCGCAAGCGTTCACCTCCGACCGGATCAACCCGTACACCGGCCGCCAGCTCACATTCTGGCCGGGGCTGATCCTGCCCTCGGACCAGTGCTACGAGAAGTGGCTCTGGGGTCTGGGCGGAGAGTACATGCAGGCCTGTCTGGCCCCGATCTACGGTGAGCTGCACGACATCGCGCCGCGGGACACGGTCAGCATGGAAATGGTGATGATGTTCGCCTACCCGGGCGTCAAGCCCCTGGTGGCGCCGACCGCAGACATCGCCAACATCGACGCCCCGGTGATGCAGCAGGCGTTCGCCCCGCTGGAGCGCTACGCCGAGGTGGCGCAGACCGTGTACGAGAGCGGGTTCATCACGCCCTCCACGCCGGTGTCGCCCTCGCTGACCATCATCCCGGGCGACCGCCAGGTCACCCTGACCTGGAGCGATGTCAACCTGCGCACGCCGGACGCCTATTACTCGTTCCTGAAGCAGCACCCGGACCTGGACCCCGAGGGCGTGTACAAGGAGTACGACTTCGAGGGCTATCGGTTGTACCGCAACTACGTGGGGCCGAACAACGCACACGCGGAGCTTATTTTCTCCTGCAGCCTGAGCGACAACAACCTCCAGTTTTTCTACGTGGATAAGTTCGATAACGACCGCCCCTATTACCGTCTGCGCAACGGTCTGCGGGTCTGGTACGCCCTGGTGCCGTACGACCGGAACATCGACGTGGCCACGGGTAACGAGTTCAGCCTGCCTGACACCTCCAGCGCCAAAGTCTGGAACCGTCCCGGCGAGTCCGGCCTCTACACGGTCGTGCCGCGCAGCGAGGCCAGCAATTTCAAGGCGGCAGAGGTGAGCCAGATCCGTTTCATCGCCGTGGATGGCTCCAGTCCCGAGGTGGCGAGCAATGTCATGCTCACCGGCCCGGGCGACGGCAGCCTGACCGACCCGCCGATGGACCTGGTCCCGCTGCCGTTCTACGAGGTGAATTTCACCCCGGTGAACAACGAGCGTCTGGCCGCGGAAAAGACAATCTACCTGACAGTCAAGGACCGATTGGTCTACGACCAGGGTTGCACCGGCAACCGCATGGCCGTGGACAACACGCTGACCCTGGTCGACGGGGGCTACGAAAGCACCACCACCACCGTGTACGGCGGGGGGGATGACCAGCCGGTGTTCAGCGTCTCCGGCCCGGTGGACGGCTCGGGGGTCAACTACAGCTTCAAGTTCACCTTCGACGGGATGTCGGGCCGGGGCAATTACATAGGCCTGTACATGCACGCCGATCCGGGCGGCTACAACGGCGGGGACCTGGAAGTCCTGAGCACCCGCTGGTGCACTCCCCGTCCCGGAACCTCTCCCAGCAACCTGTACACCACCCGCGCCGGGCGCTTCCAGGTGACCTGGAAAGACGCTGGGGGCGGCAACCTGACCGTGGAGGTGAAGGACATGACCCGCGGCGGGGCTACGGTGAACAAGGTGGACTATCCGGATGAGCGGGGCTGGGGCTTCCAGACCAAGGCCGGCTACGGTGGCGACATCGCCCAGTTCGGCACCGGCGCCAACGGCGCCTACTATAACGAGGCCTTCGTCGATCGTCTGCCCAAGAGCGAGCGCACGGTGAAGATGGACGCTACGCTGCCGGCGGATAATATCGAGCAGTTCGGGCTATTCCTGAACGGCCTGCTCTGGACGGTGAAGCGTGACGGCGGCGACGGGATCACGATGCCCGCGGCCGGGACGGTCTGGGTGATAGACAACGCCTACGGCTCATGGAACGACAACCAGACTGTTTTTACCCAGATTCCGGACATGGCTTTCCCGGGGGACAAGTGGGAGATCAAGATCACACCCTCGAGCGTGAACCCGGAGGACGCCGACCTGAGCAAGATCCGGGTGGTGCCCAATCCCTATGTCGGCTCCTCGTTCCTTGACCTGACGCCCGACAACAAGCGCATCGAGTTCGTCAACCTCCCCGCCAAGTGCACGATCCGTATCTACTCGCTGGGCGGCAACCTGGTCAACGTCCTGAACCATATCGGGGTCAACCGGTTCGGCTGGGGCAACTACACCGACTGGGACCGTCTGACCCTGAACCAGCCGAACGAATACACGGGTTACGACAACCACGGCGGCACCGAGGCCTGGAACATGCGCAACCGTTTCGGCCAGACCGTGGCCAGCGGCCTGTATTTCTTCCATGTGACGGATGAGCGAGGGAAAACCTACACCGGCAAATTCTATGTCATCAACTGAGCCGGGAGGCATCCGATGCGGGCAACAATCGCGCAACTACTTTCCTCGCCGTTTGAACGGAGGTTGAATATGAGAAAAGCGATGGCCGGACAGGCCATTCGGGCGGGCGTGCTCCTGCTGCTGCTGGCCGCTATGCCGCTGGCTGCCCAGGGCGTCCCGCAACAGGAATACAGCGGCCTCGACAAGTACCTCGGGCAGGGACGGCTGAACAATTCCTCGTTCGTCGGGGTGCGGGCGGCCGAGTTCCTGACCATCCCGGTCGGGGCGCGCGGGATCGGCATGGGCGGTGCTTACACCGCGACGGTCGACGATATCAGCGCCGTGTGGTGGAACCCGGCCGGGCTGGGTTTCCTGCAGAAAAAGGAAGTCATGCTCACCGTGGTGGACTACACCATGGACCTGAACTATTCCTTCGCCGCCGCGGCTTTCCCGATAGCGGACGGCAACGTGGTGGTGGGAGGGTTCTTCGGCTACCTGGACATCCCGGACATGGAGATCACCACCGTGGCCAACCCGGGCGGCACGGGATCGATGTTCCGTGCCTACGATTTCCAGATGGGCGGGTCGCTGGCCTATAATTTCAGCGACCGCTTCACCGGCGGCCTTAACCTGAAATACATTCACCAGGACGTGATGAACAACATCGGCGGCAACGCTTTCGCCATCGACGCCGGGGCGATCTACCACACCGAGTTCATGGAACGCGAGATCAAGTTCGCTTTCGCCATCCAGAACCTGGGGACCAACATCACCATGGGCGGGCCGAACCTGATCCGGGCGGTGGGAGCCGAGGACCGCGAGGGCGGTATGCCCAGCGGCTACCAGGATTTCAGCACCGATCCCTATTCCATCGCCGAGCGCGGCGAGCGCTACATGATGCTGCGCACCCACACCTACCGCCTGCCCTCCTCGGTCAAGATGGCGCTCTCCTACAGCCTCCTGTCGAGTGAGAAAGTGAACTGGCTGGCCACGGCCGAGATGCTCAGGCCCAGCTACATCCCGCTGAGCTACGCCGCGGGCACCGAGATGAACTACAGCTACGATCCGTTCCTCTCGTTCGCCATCCGCACCGGCTGGATGTTCCAGACCGACGAGTTCGACGACAAGTCCGATCAGTTCGGTTACGAGTACTACGGCAACGACGATGGGGCGTTCCGTGGGTTCAGCATCGGCGGTGGCGTGCAGAGGATTTTCGGCACCCGCAAGATTTGTTTCAACTACGCCTACAAGAACAAGGGCCGTCTGTCCGCCGACAATTTCTTCACCATGTCGTTCGGATTCTGAGCCCGGTAATCCGAGAGGCAGGACTACCCCCGGCGCGGAGAACCGCGCCGGGGGTTTTTTCAGGCGCCGCCAGCCGGGACACCGCCACAAGTCGTCCTCCCCGGCCAGGGATAAGATTGCCGGAATGTGCCGATCAGAGCATTCGGCTCTTTTGTCTCGCTTATATCTCCCCTCCCATTGCTTTTTTGCCGTTTCTGTCCCAAACGTAGCCGAGGCAGCGGATTTTTCCGGCTTATCCTCGGCCCGCGGAACAATGCGGCCAGGCTGAAGCATCCCCGAAACAGTGGACGCCTCCAGAGCCCAAGTTATTTGGGGGTAGGTGAATGCATGAGCGAGTAACAGCGGAAGCAATATGACTCAGAGTTCAAGCGTAAAGCAGTGAGACAGGCAGACAGTTCAGACAAAGGCTATTGTTCTGTAGAGCGTGAGATAAGTTATACCAGGGAGAGAGTAGGGGCTTGGCGCAGTTCGTTACTGACAGACGCGGTGGAAGCTTTTCGGGCACAACACAAACGAAACCACTGGAGGAGGAGAACCGCAGTCTGCGCCGGGAGTCGGAGGATGCCCGCAAGGAGCGGGATATCTCAAAAGCCCCGGCCATCGTCTCAAAGAACTGTTAGATTCTTGACATACGCCTGGAGCAAGCGTCCGCCGAGCCGGAAGGTTCTGGGGCGACAGAGGCAGTCGGTTTTCGAGGTCCATAAGGGACGAGCGGGCAGTCCGAAGAGCGCTGTTGAGCTCCAGGATCGTGGGGCCGGTTGGTGAGCTGTCGGCGTGTAGCGGTACGGATGCGCGGATGGGTGACTGGTGGGACAACGCGGTGGCTGAGTCGTTCTTTGGCGGCTTCAAGACAGGACTCGTCTATCAGAGGCTATCGGCCCTATTAGGAGCGGAATACTCCACGGAGTAGAATTTTGATAGGATGAAGGATAGAGAACATAATAGGGAATAGGGTGTCAAATAAGTCCAGAGAAAAGCAACAAATCGGTTTATCGACTGCAATTTATCTTTGCATACACTAATAACGAATTGCCAAATAAGAATGATCTTTTTGGAATGAACCAGCGTTCTGATGAGAAAATGGCTGTAAGAATATCGTTGACAATACCACCGGCGCCCGGAAATTGTTCTGAACGCTGTCCAAATTTACTAATCATACGATCTTTTATTGTATTCAATATAGATAGTGGAAACAAGACAGTGTTATAGTATGTAATGTATTGTATCTGAAAGCCCATATTCGTCATAATTCTCAGTAGTGTTTTTTTCGTATACCTTTTTCTATGGCCTAAGATATCATCATGGGACGACCACATCCATGAATAAGCCGGGACTGTCAGGAACAATCTCCCTTCCATGTTATTTAAGACTCTTTTAATTTCTTTTAGAAAAAGGGTGTCTTCCTCAATATGCTCCAGAACATCCAAGCATATAAGAACATCGATGCTGTTTGCTTTTATCGGTAAAGAAAACCCGTCCGCACAGATTTTCGTTCTATTCTTAACAGAGCTATCCTTTAGAAGGTTTTTCAGATCGATATCAAGGTCTGCAACCCATCCATAGTCGGAGGCCAAATTTCCAATTCCTCCTGGCCCACTACCAAGATTTAATATTTTGGAATTCTTCGGCATAAACTGATCGAATACATTGTGCAATATGGCCGTACGGCCGACACACCACCAATAGGTGCTTTCGACTTCAGTCACTCGTTTCATCAAGGCGGTATATTCATTTTCCAATGATGTTTTCATTGTATTTGTCTCACCTTATAACAAGCATAGAAAAAAAACAATTCCTTCCGAAATATCAATCGCTCAAAAGACGCGTTATTCAACAAGGGGAAAAAGGAAGAATAATTGTTCAGCCAGTAATTTACGATTTGATTTTCTTCCTTAAGTTGCATACCAAAACAGCGAGTCCATGGAAGTAATCGTGCGATTGGACTCTTCAGCGAAGTGAACGCCAGCTTAAGCTGCCAACTCGGATAATGGTCAATGAGATGTAATACTCCACCGATTACCATGATTCTTCGCAATTCCTGCAACAGTATTTTCAATTCCGCAATCTGTCCTAAATGGTGTAGTGAGTGCATAATAAATAACTGACTGACAGTGCCTGATTTAACTGGCAGTTCAATTGCGTTGGATTTGATGAAGAAAAGGTTCCGCACATGAGCGAGAACTTTGAACTCAGGTCGTAAGTCGATGCCAACAACAGTGGAAGAAGGGTTTTCAGTGGCGGCCTTTACGGCAAATTCGCCCGAACCGCAGCAAAGATCTAAAATCAAAGCATTCGACAATTCTTTGGGAAGTTGATATTTATCGTATTTCTTCCAGTGTTTTCTCTGTCTTCTTGTTTTAAGTGCAGCATTTCTGTAAATGGAATGCCAAGCCTCTCCCTCTTTCATTTATTACCTTTCCTTTCAAAAGTCAGATCCAGGCAGACTGTTGCACATTGCCACTTAAAAAACGGGATCTTTTCCAAAATCCGGCTTAGAAGTATAACGCTGCCCGAAAAGCAATCTGGTGTTTTGAAGACAAAAAGAAAGGGATATTTAACCAGCTTGGTAATCCTGATGCTGTCGATGGAGGAAAAAAAGCGGATATAATTCATTGGCAGATATGATCTCTCGCCCGCGGCGCGATGACCGGCTGTCAGTTCCATAAGCTTTCTGCCGAGGCTCAAACCGTTGGCTTCGGTAAGAAGAACTCTTCCCTTCGAAACCCTCGCCATCTCTCTTGCCATAGCGGCAGGCTTATCAACATGGTGCATGACATCGAAAGAAATCACCACATCGAAACTCTCATCTGGCAAATCAATGGATTGAGCATCGATCAGTTTTGCCTCAAGCCCTTTTTCCGCCAGCCAGTCCACTCCTTTCTGAAAAGATTCACTTACAACATACCTCGAGACAAATGGGTATTTACTGTTTACAATCCGCCTGGAAATATCACCGGTACCCGATCCGACTTCAAGAAAACTAAGCCGGGGCGACCCGTTGAAAGCTTCCTCGAAAAGTTGGATATACCGCTCGACGACATAATCTGAGATAGCGTCGCCTTGTATCTGCTGCCTCCAGCTTTTATCTTCCTGATGGATCTTACTCCAATCAGTCGGGGCCATTGAGCATTCTCCCGAGTTAACGGCTTGTGTTATACCCATAGCCGGAGAATAGATCTCTCAAAGAAATCTTTAGAATATCGAAAGGATCGAAAAGAATGCATCTGAGCAGATTTATGGTGGAGCCTTTTTTTTCGATCCAATGAACGGGTTGGCTTTTAATCCTCAACCCCAGTTTCTTGGACAGAAACAAAATTTCAATATCGAACATACCCCTTTTTGTCCGGGCAAGTTTGAAGATATCTCGCGCCGCCTGACATCGGAATCCCTTAAATCCACATTGTGTATCAGGCACCGGGGGTAGAGAAAGAATAATGTTCGCATACAGCAGAAGCGAGAAGCCAATGATTCGACGGAACCTTGAAGTATTCTCGTTATCGAAAAGGCGGATACCGGCTACTACGTCGTACCCACCTTTCAGATTTTTCAGCAAAGTGGAAACTTCTTCAATCGGCACCGCCAAGTCTGCGTCCATGAACATGATGTATTTGCCAAGGGCTTTTTCTACTCCAACTCCGATGGAATAACCCTTTCCCATGTTTTTCTTAAACTGGTGGATGTACAGATTATCCCGTTGATATTTCTCGCGGACCAGTTCTGCAAAACCGTCCGTGCTTGCGTCATCCATGATCAGTATTTCATAACTGATCGGCTGAGAGTCGAGATATGTGAATGAAGCTTCCAAGGTTTCGAGGATACGGTGCCGTTCGTTGAAACAAGGTATTATTATGCTGAGGTCAATGTTATTTAGCATCAAAATAATCCTCGAGACTGCAAATCCCTTGTTTGGTTCCGATCTCATAGAACCGTTCAAAAACTTCATATGCCAGAAGGCTGCCGGAAGAAATTAGCTTAGTTATTAAAACTTCCAAGTCAAACTTCATTCCACGCTCGAAATCGGCTAAATTGTTTTTATTCAAGACGGACAGGCCATAGTCGATATAGTTGTATTCCTTTTCGCCAAGTTTACTATATTCGACCACTCGGCCGTTCTCGATGGTTAAATTGCTTTTATCGAAATTATTGCTATTTCTGAATACTGTCATAACAGGAAAACTGCCATTCGAAAAATAATGATTTTCAACAGATGAATAATCAATCGGCAGGAAAGAATCACCGTAAGTCAGGAAATAATCTTCCTCCAGCAAACCCTCAGCCCATTTGAGAGCGCCTCCTGTGCCAAGAAGCATATTTTCCGGTTCACGGCTGAAAGAAATGCTCATGCCTTTGTAATTATCACCGCTAAAATGCCGTATTATGCTTTCTCCCAAGTGCCCGACAAGGTAAAGGACTCTCTCTATTCCTTGGGCTTCGAATAAATCGAGTTGCAACTCGATGAATGGGATTCCCTGTATCCGAATCAGAGACTTTGGCGTTGTTTCGCCCAGACTGCCCAGCCTTGTACCCAAACCGCCTGCAAGCACAACCATTTGCAACATAATATGCCTCTATTTAAGTGCTTCCACCACTCTTTCGAGCACTGCCATAACGTAAATGCCCTCTCGGATCGAACAGTCCGGAATTTTATCCTCTTGGATGCAACGCACGAAATAGCATATCTCATCGATATATGGTTTAATAAGATACTTTCTGAATCCATACTTGAGAAGCAACAGCGATTTAAGAGCATCCATATATTCACGGATGAATCGAAGAGGTCGATTAGACAAGTCGTCAAGGCTATAGAATCGAGGAGAAGGATCTCGATACCGGTTGAATGATATTTGTCCAGTTGTGCCGAAGACCTTGTATTCTTCCTGATCCGTGGTGGCTGAACTCAGCAGGTAGGAAGCCACCACGCCATTATCCAGCAAAAATTGAAGCGAAACGGTATCTTCGAAATGATGAATGTTTTGCCTGAATCCTTGGATAGACTGAATGCTGACTCCCGGATAATAAAATCTCAAAAGATCGATCTCATGTGAAAGATATTCGTAAACGACTCCTCCGTCATGCGATCCCGAATTCGCCAGATATCCAGTCATAGGCGAGCGGCTGCGATCGTTGAAATTATGGGTCACCTGGATCGCAATCACTTTTCCAAGGCCGTTATTCTGGATGCACTTTGCAATCATTCTCTCAGCTTCACCGAAGCGGCGGTGATGTCCGAGCATAATTTTAACAGGGTGCTTCTCTAATATGCTGTTAAGCTCTTGGGCTTCAGCAAGAGTAGCAGTCAGCGGTTTTTCAATAAGAACATTTTTTCCGCTTTCAATACAGGATTTTGCCAGGGCAAAATGGCTGGCAGTTTGTGCGGCTATGACAACGAAGGAAATGGACTTGTCATCGAGTATCTCATCCAAGCTTTCGCAAACGCGAATGTCCGGGCGTTGGATTTTAAGGTTTTCACGCACAAGCGGATTGATATCGAACACGCTGCCAAGCTGCACATTCTTCAAGTAGCGATCACAAAACAGGTACTTCTGCTGCGCATGTCTTCCACAGCCAGCTATTCCGAATCTGACAGCACTCATCTTGATCGGACTCATCTGGGTTTTGTGCTTTTCTGGGAATCATCGAGGAACATTCGAACAGTCTCTCTCGTATACATATGATCGCACATTTTGGTCAAGAAATTCGGAGGAATGGTAATGATATGAGCTCCGGCGGTTGCGGCTTTCTGAATGTCCATCACTGACCGTATGCTTCCTACAATGATCTGACATCTATAATTCCAGTCGAGTATCCATCTCTTGAACTCTTGGACCAGAATCTGCGCATCATGACCTTCATCGCAGACTCTTCCAAAAAAGATACTGACATAAGTCGCCCCGGCTTTAGCCGCCATTAAAGCCTGATTGAAAGACATCACGGCTGTAACGTTCACTCTGATGTTATCTTTTTCCAGCCGATGAATAGTATCGAGACAATGATTACCCCTTGCATCGATAACAGGTATCTTGACGACAATATTTTCCGCCCAGGAGGCAAAATTACGTGCCTGAGACAGTACTTCCACGGGATCATCGGTGGTCACCTCAATCGATACTGGTTTATCCCCCAGAGCAGCTGCGATTGTGCTTATGCTCGCCCGTATGTTGGATATCCCGTCTTTAAGCATAATCGATGGGTTGGTCGTCACACCGTCAATAACACCAGACTTGATCCATTTGTTTATTTCTTCAATTTTTGCGGTATCAAGAAATATTTTCATTCTTCACCCTCATTCATCTTTCCGACAATCCTGCTCACCGCTTCGTTCAGATTATCGGCGAACATATCTGGAGTCGCGCTTTTCTCGAAAAGCAATCTACAGTTATAACATTGCCGTTTCCCTATCATTACACTTCTGGTCCCTGCGGCCTGTGCCGCAATTATATCGACCACACTGTCACCGATCATCCAACAAGACTCCGCCGAAAGACCATATTTTTGACATGCAGCAATTATCATGCCTGGCCTTGGTTTACGCCATTCGCTGTCATTCCGGTATTCCTTCAGTATTGCTTCTGGATGATCCAAGCAATAGTAACGATCATCAAGATATGCACCCATTTCAGACAGAAGAACGGTCATTTTTTGGTCTATCGCGTTGTGGATATCCAGCGAGAAATGCTCTTTCGCCACCCCGGGCTGGTTGGAAACCAGAATGGCGAGATAACTGGAGTCGTTGATATCTTTGATTGCCCTCGCTACGCCCGGAAGGAGCTTGAACTGCTCCAACGAAAATGGCGTGTCGAGCACTCCAATATCTTGGTGATACACTATGTCGTTTATTACTCCGTCTCTATCCAGAAAGATCGCTGAGTGCTTATTTTCCCGTTTCATGCCGGAGCTTCCATGTTGCGGGCTATCTCTTGCCGCACGCACTGGGTAAGAAGATGTGCCAGCAGTGAATGAAGCGATTCAACAAGAGGTGTTCCGAGAGGTTCAGAATCAATATTGATAACAACACATTCATCCGCGGCGATGGCAAGATATCCTCCACCGAATCCACTGAATCCCAACACTCTACCTTTGCGAGATTTCGTATAATTCACCGCCCTGGGAATATTTTGTGACCATTCGCCAGCTTCACCCTGTCCACTTCCACCGTGTACCGAAAAAGCAATAAGAACATCTCCATCATCCATCCAGTTCTTCAATTGTTCTTCGAATACTGAGGCGAAGCCATTATCATTGGTCCAGGCGCTGGTCAACGGGATATTATCCACAAGGCTCATCGCTTTGAGCCGCCTGGTTTCTCCACAGATCGTACATTTGCTCAGATCACACGCCAGATGTGTCGCAGTCGATGCCGATCCACCGTTGCCTATGATGAACACCGTGTTGTTCTGGCGCCAGGCATGCGCAACGATTTCGGCCATGCGAACCAGAGTGCCTGGTTGAATATCACCGAGCAACTGTTGCGCTTTAGAAAGATAATTCTCTATATATGTTTTCTGCATAGCCATCCTCTTCTCAAAATGTCAGGAGCTTGACTCCCTCTGTTTCGATTTCATAATCGACTCCATGCAATCCTTCTTCGAGCATAGCATCTGTAACTCTCTTCCTTGTTTGCAGATCGTTACAGATTAGCATCAGAAAACCGCCGCCACCCGCTCCAAGGATTTTGCCACCAAGCGCTCCCTTGGCCATCGCTGTTGCGTACCACTTGTCAATCTCCGGATTGGTGATAGCTCCAGTCCTGGCTCTTTTGTTCTTCCAATGCTCGTCCATCAATCTGCCGACAGTTTCGATGTCTTCAGAGAATAAAGCTTGTTTCATTTGCTCCCCAAGCTCTTTCACACGATGCAGATTATCCAACATGCGATTATCGGCATTCTCTGTTTTTTCTTTCTGGTCGAGAAGAATGTCTCGGCTTCTGCGCCTGAGTCCGGTATAAAACAATAGCATGCTATTTCTCAGTTCCTCGAAAAATTTGTTACCCAACTTCAGCCTGCTGGCTTTCACCTTACCCTGGGTTGAAACATTTATCAAGCTGATGCCTCCGAGAGCGGCAATATATGGATCTTGCTTTCCAACCGGCATACCAAGGCGGACTGCTTCTATTTCGAAAGCCATTTCCGCCACCTCTGCAGCAGAAAGATTCTGTTTCTTGTATGCGGCAAGTGCTGACACCAAGGCCACAAGAAATGAACCTGAAGAACCCATCCCGGTGCCGGATTGAATGTCTGCCAAAGAGGCTATTTCTATATTGTCTCTAATTTGGAAAAGATCGAGCGCCTCTTTAAAAAAGGGATGCTTTATTGATTCTAAATTCAATACGGATTCAGATTCCGAATATTTAATTTTTATTGAAGTGTCTGTACTTGATCTGTTAAGACAAATATAGACATACTTATTTATAGCGGCCGCTATAACAACTCCTCCGAATCTACTGTAGTAGGAAGGAAGGTCGGTCCCGCCTCCTCCTAATGTTATACGCAATGGAGCGCGTGCGATAATCATTTTATCTCCTTTAGGTGATACAAATATCAAACCGCAAATTTTATCTTGTTATGGTTTTGCCCATAATAGTGGGAATCAAGATAAGCAGTATTCATACTCCGCTCACATTCAAAGGGGTCAAATCAAGCAACGGAACATGTGGGGAAAGGATTGACCACGCATATGCTCCAGAATAATCCTTCCACGGGGCCGCATTTTCGACCACTCACCGCCGCACTTATAAATCGCTGTCACAGGCGGCATGCCGTATCGCTCTTTTTATTGATGTTGCACAAATACTCTTAAGTAATAGTCTTCCAATTTGTTATAAGTTGTGTTGTAAGATTTATCCAAATCTTTAATGTAATAACTCCCGGGAGGGATCGCTGTTCCTGATATTCCAACCAGTTTGTCAGGAGGACCTGCATGGATTATGCTTTTCAATTTTCCATCGCAGGAGATAATTTTATACACATAATAACCGCGACTGTCGGCTATATTCATTGCCAAGGGTGGGCTATCGCTGAAATCGACTATCAACTCGGAGTAGTCGGCCTCATCCGCAAGAGGAATGGATTGATGTTTATAAACAAGGCTATTCATTTCTGGAACATATTGCAGGCCGCTCGATAATGTTGCCTGTTCGCTTTTTATCAGCCCGTATTTCCATTTGAAGCCACTCTCTAAGAAATAAAGATTAGCATAGATTCTGGCGCCTATATTAATCGATCCTAAATCATCAACCTTATTATATACAATATTGACTTTTCTTATCGAGGGATTCAACCTGGCGTACTCGAATAGTTGCCTCAAAATAAACCCTGAGGCTTTGCTGCCGTTATTAACCGTAACGGCTCCGACAAAGGCTTGCGTATTTAAAAACTTAAAGTTTTTATTGTCGAAATACGAAAATAACAACCGGCCCTTATTATAGACAACAACCGAATCGGTCAAGATTGTCGAGCTGATAATAATCGCATAAATTGCCGTTGAGAATATCAAGCTGTTTCCAGCCGCCGACTCCACATATCTTATTAAGTGCAAAGACATTATCAGCATCGGGAGCAATAACATGATCTGGTAATGTGCTGCTAATGCATAAGAACCGCTAACGTTGTCAGAAAAAAAGTACCACAAGCAGATGTAACCCGATCCCGCCATTAACGCAAAAGACCAGGGCATACTTTCAATGCGCTTTTTCATCGATAGATAGAACGAGGCTATTAGAACTATAGGGAAAAAGATAAAGAACCACTCTCCCATCAACATGGTCAAATTGATATACTGCTTGTTGATATCAAATCCAAATTGCAGCGCTGAATTATGCCTTAAAGCGGCGATTATAGGGGTGTAATAGAATCCGGTTTCATAACCATCAGCTAAATATTTAATTCCATTCATGTTTAGATAGGTGAGAGCAGTAAAGATCGCCATATGGATAAAAACAGCCAAGGGCAATCCCCAAATTCGCCACGACAACAATGGCTTGATATTGCTTTCAAATAGAGTTTCTCTTCCTTTAGCAGAAGCCAAAAGTTTGAGCGAAGCGGAATCTCTCAAGATAAAAGAGGTTAACAGGACTGTAATCGTAAGAAAAAACAGATTTTCCGACAAAACTACATGAGTAAAAAATAGCCCCAGAATCCATTGGTACTTTCTAAGGCTTTCTTTATTGCTGATGAAATTAGTAAGGATCAGCAGGCCGATAACCTGGTCAAACACATTGTTGGTTATGATTATACCAACTGCTATTCTTGACGCATGGAAATAGATCGGCGCCAAGATAAGCATTAAGGCCCCAAAGAGGGATTGTCTGAGGTTGAATCCTTCCTTTATAAGAAGCCGGTAAAACAAGAAGGCGGTTATTGCGGAAAAAACACCACTAAACAGGTGGAAAATCCATTTGGTAATTGGAACACCTAAGAAACCGAGGATACGGTAAAAAAGCGAATAAGCAATGCCCAGGCTCACACCGTGTTCGGACGAATAATAAATTTGATTGTTTTCCCTGAACCAATCCCATAGGCCAACAGCCGAAAATTTATCTGGAACCAGATTAAAAACAGTGGTTGTGAGATATCTGCCAACACCCCGGTACTCATCACTGCTTAAAATATTCGGACTTATATTTGTAATGTACAATGATAATGCAAGTATTATAATTGCCATAAAAACGATGGTATTGCCATAATGCCTACACGACATTATTACCCTCGGTAGTGTTCGGTTAAAACATAAACAAAACGGCCAAACCCTTGTGCTTGTTAGATTTGAAGTGATATTTCCCCGAAAAAATGGACCCTGGCTTAAGCGGCGTTTGTCAACCGCTCGTATTCGGCCGGGGTTTTATATCCCCGAGTGTCGAGTGCCCTCTAAGGCTGTTTAATAGGACTCGACGAATTCAAAGATTCTCTCTCAGCCTGGCTCGTGTCAGTCGGTTGTGCTGACAGACGAGTTCTGTCTTGAAGCCGCCAAAGAACGACTCGTCCACCGCATTGTCCCAGCAGTCATCCATCCGCGCATCCGTACCGCTACACGCCGACAGCTCACCAACCGGCCCCACGATCCTGGAGCTCAACAGCGCTCTTCGGACTGCCCGCTCGTCCCTTATGGACCTCGAAAACCGACTGCCTCTGTCGCTCCAGAACCTTCCGGCTCGGCGGACGCTTGCTCCAGGCGTATGTCAAGAATCTAACAGTTCTTTGAGACGATGGCCGGGGCTTTTGAGATGTCCCGCTCCTTGCGGCCATCCTCCAACTCCCGGCGCAGACTGCGGTTCTCCTCCTCCAGTGGTTTCATTTGTCTTGTGCCCGGAAAAGCTTCCACCGCGTCTGTCAGTAACGAACTGCGCTAAGCCCCTACTCTCCCTGGTACAACCCATCTCAGGCTCTACAGAACAATAACCAGCATATGAGCAATAATAAGAGGGATATAGGTGTAAGTCAAGGGAAGTTGTCTATTGATAACTCGCTGTAAAATAGTAGTGTTAGGTGGTAAATGTAAATGGAGGTAAGTGTATCCTCCCTGCCTTACAAGCAGGTGGGCGCTGGTTCGGGCCCGGTAGCGCCCACCATTGCATGACAAAGGTTTGCGACAGATCGCAGGCCCTTTTTGTTTGCTCGGGGTTTTGCCGCCCTCACGGATGATGAAAGTCTTTCTCGCTCTCGTGGCAGTTCGATCCGCTTGCACCTCGTCAGAGCATCTTGGACAGTTGACGTTCAAAATTGTGAGACATATTTTGTTCAAAGTCCCTGATTTATCTGTTCTTCTTTTCCGCGGGTGATAACTTTTGTCGAGAGTTTCTTGGTAGCGTCCGTTATTGTAGTATTCCACTCAATAATCAAGCTGCAAAGCAGTTGGAACGCTACGGTCCATTAAATCAGAGGTCTCTCTCATGTCAATGTCCCAATGCTCATCCGGAGCCTGCTTTCTGGGCGCCTCCTTTGCCGAGGACCCCGCCGTGGCCTCCAATATCCACCTCCTGGAGGCCTGGATTGAAACCCGGCTCGCCTACGACAACCAGCCGGCCCTGAATATCGCCGTGGTCTATGACCAGGAGCTGGTCTGGGCCAGGAGCTTCGGCTTTGCCGACCTGGACAGGAAAAGGCCAGCCGCGCTGGGAGACATCTACCGCATCGCCTCGCAGTCGAAAATGTTCACCGCGGTGGCGGTCATGATCCTGCAGGAGGAGGGCCGGCTTCGGCTGGACGATCCGGTGGTCAAGTACCTTCCCTGGTTCAGGATGAAAAACCGCTGGCCGGACGCCCCGGCGGTGACTGTCCGCCACCTTCTGACCCATACCGGCGGCATTCCCTCGGAGGCGGCGTTCCCCTCCTGGAACGATTTTAATTTCCCGGAGATCGAGCAGATCATCACCGCATTGCCAGGGCAGGAAACCTCTTATCCCAGCCAGACCAGGTGGAAATACTCCAACCTGGGCTACGCCCTGGCCGGCGAGATAGTGAGCGTGGTCTCCGGCCTGCCCTACGCCGATTTTATCGATCGCAACATCCTGGCGCCTCTCAACATGACCAGCACCAGCGTGGCGATAAGCGGCCAGGCCAGGCAGCGCCTGGCCCAGGGTTATGGTAGACGGATGCCGGACGGGACCCGGGCCGTGATGCCTTTTGTCGAGCTGAAAGGAATGAACGCCTGCGGCAGCTTTTCCTCCGCTGTCCAAGACCTGGCCCGTTTCGCTTCCTGGCAGTTCCGCCTTCTCCAGACTGGCGGGCGGGAAATCCTTAAAGCCAGTACGCTCAGGGAAATGCAGCGCGTGCACTGGCTCTATCCGGACTGGCAGGCCGGTTGGGGCCTGGGCTTCGGGATTTCACACACCAAGGAGCGGGACATTGTTTTCCACGGGGGCTGGCTCCCGGGCTACAGGTCACATTTCGCGGTCAGTCCCGCGGAGAAGATCGGGGTGATTGTCCTGCAGAACACGGATGACGCCACCACCGTGGTGGTGGACCGGGCGTTCGAATGGCTGGCCCCGGCGATACTCAAGGCGGCGTGTCCGCCGCAGACCCAAACGCAGCCCGACCCGGCCTGGGACAGGTTTGTCGGCCTGTACCGCGCCTGGACCGGCGACAGCCAGGTCCTGGTCCACGAAGGCCGCCTGGTTATGATCAACCCCGTGAACGCCGACCCCATGGCCACGCTGTACACTCTATGGCCAGAGGGCGGGAACACGTTCCGCATGGAGGGTGGCGGCTGGGGCGCGCACGGCGAGCTGCTAACGTTCGAGACCGGGCCGGATGGGAAAGTGGTGCGGATGAAAGAGGGGGAAAACTACAAGTATCCAGTGGAATAGAACTGGCCGCGCCGGGAAGTGGAGACTATACCGACAGAATGATTCCAAATCTGCGGGGGCCTGAGGCTCAATTATTTTGAACCATTCCATACTATTAATGGTCATAACAAGAGAAGAGGATCATTGTAGTTGTGATTTTCATCTGTAATTCATTGTGAATAAAGGCGTTGAGCATCCATTTCCCCTGGGCTGCGTCTGAATGTCCCAGCCGACGGTGGGGGCTGATTTGACATACAAAGCAACAGCGATGCCTCCGGTTTGAGCGGGAGAGGTTGAATTCCCGGCTCACAAACCGGAAGGGAAGGATCAGACAACCGCCATTCACCAGGAAAGGTCACGCCGATGCTCAGGACGATACGGGCCGCCCATTTCTTGATCAAGGGGCCTTTTGTTCTACTGCTGTTGCTGTTCATCAACTGGATGATCAACATGATCACGGGTGTGCATGTCTGGTGGGTCCAGTGGGCGGCCCTGGGGATCGGGATCGCCTGGTTGGTCAGCCTGTTCCGGGTGTTGAAAGGAGTGGCCCTGGCCGGCGGGATCGCTGCGCTGCTGGCCATGCTCAGAAGAAAAGGCTATTAAGCTGTCCCGTGTTTTGGCAGTCGGCTGCACCCTCTCGGCTGGCAAGGAAGTTCGATCGATTAGGATATTGCCGCTCGAAACAATCATCCGCTCATGCGGATGCCAGGCCGGTTATTGTCTGCGCAGGCTGAACGCTTTCTGCCCCGCTTCCAGCACCGCCGTTTCCGCCGCGAACCCCGCCGCGTTGTCCGCCGGGAAAGCCACTGTCACCCGCACGGGATAGTTCCAGCGGGTCTCTATCTGTCCCTCGGCCAGGCTGTCTCCCGCGGTCCGCCACTGCGCGACCTCCACCCCTCCGCCTGAGAAGTGCAGGTCGGTCCCGGCCAGCACGGGGCTTTCACCGTCCCAGGGGGCGATCCGGAGCAGACGGCAACTGTGTGGCTCCAGCGCCCCGAGTTCGCATCTCTGCCCTGACTGATAGATTCCCAGCACGCGCCGGCTGAAAAACTCGGAAACCAGGAATCGCGTTCCTGCAAGAGAACCGGTGACTTCCCCGCTCAGAGCAACCTCGACACTTTGGGTGCTGTCGGTCCAGTTGACCACGGACAGGGTGATCCACGGCAGGAGGCCGCCGCAGCGGGGGGTCACCCGTGTAAGGAACAGGGAGGGGCATGTCGGCTCGAACGGGTCCAGGGCCACGGCGGCGGTGCTGATCGAGGGGATGACATGCCGGTAGAGGGCCTTGCGGTCCTCGTCCAGCGAATCGAAATCCTCGCAGAAACAGACCATGTTGCCCACGATATACTGATTGAGGGCGATGGTCCGGCTCTCCTCGTCCGAGAACCGTCCCAGGGCCAGGTTCTCGTAGCCGCCGGCTTTTTTGCGGTGCTCGTTCCGCCGGACCATCATCGCGTCCGGGTCGATGTGCCAGAGACGGCCCATCCAGAGGCGCAGGAGGTTCTGTTTGAACTTGGGGCTGATGTCCTCCCAGTCCGCGACCAGGTCGCTGCCGCTGCGCTGGGAATCCGCTATCCCCAGCGAGGCGCCGTAATGTCCGCCGCACACCGAAATATAGGCCCCCGCTCCTGCGCCGCGCCGCACGGCCTCCAGGGCCAGACGGTAGGCCTCCAGACAGGTCGACCGCGGATCGTGGAAACGCAGGCCGCCCTCGGCCAGGACCGCCCGCATGAAATCCAGCTTGTGATAGCTGAAACCGTAATCCACGCTCAAGCGGCGGTAGGTCTGTTCGAGGAAATCGCACACCCCGGGAGCGGTCGGGTCGAGGACGAAGTTTACATGCTCGTCCATCGGGAAAATGAAGAGGGAGCCGTCCTCCAGGCGCAGCATCCAGTCGGGGTGCTCCACCGCCAGCCTGGAGTCTTTCGCGGCCAGGAGCGGGCAGGTCCAGAGGCCGGGACGGTAACCCAGGGCGCTTATCCTGCCGGCCGCCTGCTGCATCCCGCCGGGCCACCTGCCGTTGGCATACCAGTCACCCCAGGCCTGCTCCCAACAGTCGTCGATCAGATAGACATCGAACGGGATACGGTCCTTTTTCAGGTGCGCCAGCGAGGCATCGAGGTGTTTCTCCGAGAAGAAAGGACCGTAGTAGTACCAACTGCAGAACACCGTGGGTGAGGGCCGGGGCGGCTGCGGCACTCCGTAACAACTCCCCATCCGCTCGGCGAAATCGGCCATCAACCCGTTCGGATCGGGGCCGGACCGGAGGTACACCCACTGGCTCGTGCGCTCGCCCAACGGCGGCAGTTCCACGCCGCCAAACTCGCAGCGGGCGGCCAGGCTGTCGAGCGCGGGGCGGCCGTCCCTTTCACCGAAGCTCAGGTCCAGTTCGGAGAGGCAGCCGAGTTGGGTGATGAAGCCGCAGAGCAGCTCCGGCCCGCTGGCACTGTCGGCGCGCAGCAGGAAAAACGGGTCCGCCTCCAGGTGCAGGCCCGGCCGTGGCTTTTCAACCGAGGGGATGTCGTTTTTCTGGCGCCTCTGGACCAGCAGGCTCCAGTCCTGCGCCCCCCGGCCATCGAGAATGAAACTCTCCGGGCCGCGGCAGCTCAGGGGCGTGAGTGCCTCCAACCGAAGCGGCTCTGCCCCGGTGTTGCACAGGGTAAGGCGGAGCGCCAGCGCATCGCTGTCGCGGGCAAGCCAGACCTGGCGCACCAGCTCCAGCCCTGGGGCGGAGAACGTGTCGGCCGTGCAGACTCCATCCCGGCCGGCCAGCGCGAGGGCGGCCACGGCGCGGCCTTTGTGTGTCCAGCCAGCGGCCTCCGGCGCCGCCGGGCGGGTCCCGGGGGCCGACCAGTCCAGCGCCAGACGGGTGGAGTGGTCCCAGGTGATTATAAGCGGCCCTGTGCCGGCTGGGATTGCCAAGGTGCAGCCGTTGTCCGGCCCGGAGGACTTCCCGCCGGCGGAACAGGCGACACAGATCAAAACGGTCAAAAAGGCCCCTGCTTTCAACACTCTGTGCATGTCTTTTCCCTTATACCTTACCCGGCTGACCCTGGAACCGGCTCTCGCGGCTGGCTCGATTCAGAATATAAACTAAAAGATTGTGGGCTAAAAGTCTGCCTGCTCCGGCGTCTTTCACGGAACAGCGGCCCCTTCCGGAGGCTGGGGTGCGCTTTCCGGTGTCAGCGCTCAGCATCGGCATTGCCGAAAGTGCGGATTCCGCTGCTGTCCCCGGTGCAGACAAACAGCCGGGCCGAGGCGGCCGCCTTGCGGCAGAACGCCAGTGTGGCCTCGCGCACGTCCCTGAGCACCAGGGCCGCCTCGGCTCCGGGGCCAGGGCGGCTCTCGGCGACCCCGTTCAGCTCCAGGCGCGCCACGTCCTCGAACACCATCGCCGGGCGGGCATCCGCGCTGTCCACCTGGATGTCCACATCCCGCAGCCGCAGGCCCTCCACGTGACGGCAGTAAAAACCGCAGGCCGGCAGGTTGCCGAACATCGTGGCCTCCGGATAGTCCTTCTCCAGCTCGGGCACGGGCTTAAGGAACTCCTGGCGCGTGCCGCCGCCTGGGGCTGTGATCCGGATGTTGCTCAAGGTGACGTTACGGATCGGGTGGCCCGGCAGGCCGGTGATCGAGCTGCCGGAGGCGTCGAGGCAGGAGGCGACAATGTTGCTTATCACCACGTTGCTGAAACTGCCGATCCCGGGCTTTTCCATGCCGTCCTTGAACGGACGGGCACGGTTGGCCAGGCGCAGGAACAGGGGCACAGAGACATTGCGCAGGCTGATGTTGCTGACAGTCACGTTCTCCAGCGTGCCGCCGTCCACTATCTCCAGGGCGATCCCGGCGATGCCGAGCGGCATCCCGTAGAACCCCGGCTTGCCGAACCAGGAGTCGATGGCGCAGTTGCTGATCACGATATTTTTGAATCCGCCGTTGGACTCGGTGCCCAGCTTGATCGCGTTGCAGCCGGCGCGGACGAAGCAGCCCGTGATGGTCACGTTTTCGGTGGCGCGGCCGGCGGTGCTCTTGAGCGTGATCCCGTCGTCATCGCAGTCGCCGCGGCAGTCGGAAACCGTCACGTTGTGGCAGCAGTCGATGTCCAGCATGTCGTTGTTGAACGTGCTGTGGTTGTAGACCTCGATCCCCTGGATACGCAGGTTGTCGCAGGCCAGATAGTGCTGCATCCAGAGCGCGGAGTTGCGCAGATGTATCCCCTCGATCAGGATGTCGCGGCAGTCGACCATGCGGATCACGTCCGGGCGGTCGCGGTACTCCTCCCAGGGATAGGCCGCCCCCTGGCCGTCGAGCGTGCCCCGGCCGGTGATTGCGATATCGTGCTGGCCCTCGGCGTAGATCAGGCTCTGGGTCACGTAGTTGTCCGTGTAGGAGCGGAACGCCGGGACATGCCTGGGGTAATCCCCGGTCCGGGTGCTGCCGAGCAGCACCGCGCCCTCACCCAGGTGCAGGCTGACATGGCTTTTCAGGACTATCGTGCCGCTCAGGTAGCGGCCCGGGGGGAACCGGACAGCACCGCCCCCGGCCGCGGCGGCGCTGTCCACCGCGGCCTGGATCGCCCGGGTGCAGAGCGTGAGGCTGTCGCCCCGCGCGCCGAAAGCGGTGACATCGTACCCGGCCCGGCGGCACTGCTCGGGCTGAACCGCCGAGGCCCGGCCGGGACCGCCCGCGCAGAATAAAACGGCAAGACCCACGCTCAACAATGTAATTCGCATCGAACTCTCCCGTCTCTGGAGTCAAACCATGCACCGAACGGCAGCCGGTTATCCTTTCCCGGCCCGGACCGCGCCAACCGGGCCCGCGGTCCGGACCGTAGCGGGGAAGGATAACCGACTTTTTTCAAGACACACTGTCGGCTAAACAGCCTTGCTCAGGCTCAGAACCCGCACTTCACGGTGAAGTAATGGTTCGAACTCAGCCGTCCCATGTTCCGGTAGGCGTAGCTGATATCGATCGCCCGGCCGGAGAAATCGCGCTTGACCCCGCCGCCGAAACTGAACCCGCGCCAGGCAGTGTCATCGAGGTAGTAATCGTAGCCGTACTGATCCTTGCCCTCGTCGAACTCGTCCGTCTGGACCTGCCAGCCCATGCGCAGCGCGGCGGAGGTGGCGCTGGAGAACAGGTAATTCAGCTCCGTGCCGGTGCTGTAGCTGAGCGGGATGTTGCTGTTGCGCCAGATCTCGCCGGCCGCGAGCCAGTTGACATGCTCCGAGCTGTAGAGGTTGTAGCCCAGGGCGATCTTGACCGCGGTGGGCAGGCGGTAGGTGTGGGTCCGGTAGTACATCTGACGGGTGCCGCGGCGCGCGACCGAGTAGGGGTCGGAGGTGTAGTCCCCGTAACCGTCCGGCACCACGCCGCCGCGGTCCTCGGCGCCGACCTCGCGCAGAAGGTTGGGCCCGTCCATGGTGATGTTGGTGCCCAGGTTCTGGATGGAGAAGGCGAATTTCACCTCGCGCTCCATGAACTCGGTGTGGTAGATCGCACCGGCGTCGATGGCGAACGCGTCCCCGCCGATGTTGCTGAACACGTCCTGGTGGATGTACTTGACATTCAGCCCGGCGGTGAAGCGGTCCGACAGGTTGTAGGCGAACGAGCCGCCCAGCTGGAAATCATAGGCGCTGAAAAAGTTACCCGTGCCCTCGGGGTTGGAGACCGTGGTGATCTCCATTTCCGGGACGTTCAGGTAGCCGACGAACCCGCCCACCACGATCCGACCGTCGGCAATCGGGGCGGCGAACGCCGCGCAACTGTAGGTCAGGTCCAGGGTGTAGTCGATCACGGACAGCATGACCTCACGTTTGCCCAGAAAGCCCAGGCCGGCCGGGTTCCACCAGATCGAGCTGATGTCGTCGGTCACGGCGGTCAGGGCGCCGCCCATGGCGATGCCGCGGGAGCCGACCGGGATGGCGAGGAACTCCGCGGCCCGCACCCCCACGAACGAGGAGTGGTCGGGGATGTTCTGGGTGGGGTATTTATCCAGCCCGCTGTACTCCTGACGCGACACGCCCTGCGCCCGGCCGGACGCCGGCAGGAGCGACAGCGCCAGGCAGGCTGTCAGGATGAGATTCAGCGAAGATTTTCTTAACATTGTTCTACCTCCGTTATTTCACCTGGAATAAGCGCCCGATTCAGAAAGGCAATCCGCGCCGCAGGTTCGCGTCAGTTGACCACGTAGAATTTCCCGGTAAACGACTTCCCGCGGGAGTCGGTCACGTGGAAGAAATAGAGGCCGCTGGCCACGGTCTGGCCGAAACGGTTCCTCAGGTTCCAGGCTTCGGTGCCGCTGTGGTTGTCGTAGCCGGTGTACTGACGCGGTTGACTCTGCGCGTCCAGGCGATCCCAGTCCTGATATCTGCCCCAGCCGTTCCGGTCCGCGCCGATATGGTTGAGCACGTTGACCAGGTTGCCGGACAGCGTGTAGATCGAAATACTGCAGCGGTCCGGCAGGTTGATGAACTCGATCCGTCGGCTGCTGGGCGACAGGTCGAGATAGGAGCTGGCCAGGTACGGGTTGGGCACGACCTTGATCTTCGTCAGATCGGCGTCCTCGGGTTTGAGCGAGGCGCCCTTGACCTCGATGCTCCAGGAATCGCCGAGGGTGGGCAGGTCGGGGTACTGGGTGAACTCGGTCCCCTCGTAGTTCCACTCGCCGTAGGCGACATCGAACACCCAGACCGTGCCCGGAGCGGGCATCGACTCCAGATCGAGGGCGGCCCAGGGCAGCCCGTCGAGAAAGATGGCGAAATTCGACAGGTTGTCGGCGGGGATTGTCTGCGACTGCTTTGCGCTGCGCTCGGAACGCGGAATATCTTCCATCCATTCGTCGATAAGCATTCCGTTGCCGCTGCCCGGCTCGATCGTGCCGCCGAAGTTGTCCTCGGTCCAGAAGCCCCAGCCGCGGCCGTTCTCGTCATCCGGGTGTTCGACATAGGGCACCGCCACGCCGTGTGTCTCGTCGAAGACATCCAGCGTGAGCTGTCCGTTGCCGGCATCCTTCCAGGTGATACGGAAACGGCCGTTGTCGATGAAATTGCCCAGGGCCGGGAACCCGCCGACAGCACGTTCTCCGCAGCCGCCCGGCAGGATATCGACTGAGCCGCCTTCGTAGGAGCCCAGATTGATGTCGTAGAACATGTTATTCGGTCCATCGGCGAAATCGAGGTGCCCGAAAGTCATCTCCAGGGCGTATTTCCAGCCGTCCGCCGTCATCGGGCCGCTCGCGGTCAGTGACATCTCCGCGTTGTTGACACTGGCCAGCGGTCCCACCGGAGAGCCCTCCTGGCCGTTCTCGACCACGCTGAGCATGGCCGTGCTGCCCGCGAACTCGCCGCAGGATATGCGCTGCCAGCCGACCGAGGCAACCTTGAGGTTCAGCGTCATATCCTGGGTGATCGTCTCACTCAGCACGGGCACCAGTTTCAGGTCAGTCATTGCCGGCTCCATGTAGACCGGCGCCTGTGTCAGGTGGCCCTCACCGTCTCCGGTCAGGACTGCGGAGGTCCCCGGGAAAATCTCGGCCGGGGAGTGGGAATTGAAAGTGACCTTTCCCATTCTCATCTCTTTAAAATTGCTGGCGTTGCTGCGCGGGATCACGGAATACAGGCCGCTGCCGGGCCGGTTCCAGGCCTTGCCGCTGCCGGGACCGGGCAGGCTCATCTCGGCGCCGGTGGCCGGATCGTAGTTCCTGTCGTAGGGGACCAGGGCGTACCAGACCTTCATCCCGTTGGTTATGCGCTCTTTTTCGAGGTCATCGACCATCCGGTCCACGTAGAAGAAATGGAGGTTGTTCAGCGAGATACTGCAGGTGTCGATCAGCTCGGCGTGGGTTTCGGTCGGGCCGGCGAAGTTGCGGTACAGGCGGAAGCCCTCGAAATCCTTCTCGCGGTAGACCCCCTCGGGGTCCAGCTCGGGATGGGACTGCAGGAAGTAGTAGTAGGCATCCGTCTGGTCGATGTTGACATCGCTCCAGGTGATCGTGACCTGACGGTCGCCGGGGACGATGGTGAGCTGCGGCGGGGTCGGGGTCTCGGGAAGCACGTAGTTGCCGCCGTGCACGACCTCGGCCACGTGGAGGTAATCCTCGCAGGGGGCCAGGTACTGCTGCATGCCGGGGTCGCCGATGTTTTCAACGATCAGCTTCGGCATGACATAGCTCTTGCCCGGCTCCACCGGCACGAAAGCATAGACAAAGTCCAGGCTGAGCGTGTCGCGGGGGGCGATGTCGTGCAGCACGGCGTACGAGTTGTAGAGGTTGTAGGCGTGCCCGAACAGCCAGGTGTTGTAGGCCGCGTCCGTGGGCTCGATCACGCCCGGGATGCCGGCGATTGTCTGCCGTCCGGTCCAGGGGTTGATCTTATCGGCGGGCCAGGCTTCCTGGCCGAGCTGCCAGACATAGGCGTCGTGGAACGTCCGGCCGCTCTCCAGCACGTCCACCCCGTGGCGCACGCCGTACTGGGTGTAGAGCTTGGGGCAGAAGCTCCGGAAAGTCATGGTCTCGCCGTTGTGGGACATCTGGCGCAGGACTTTGTGCACGAAGATCGGGGTTTCCTGGGGGGTGAAACTGCTCTCCAGCCCGTCCTGGTCCACGATCCCCACCGCCTCCAGGGCCGGATGGTAGATCCAGCCGCCGTCGTCCTGGTCCTCGCCCGGAGGCGAGGCCATTTCGTAGTCGGACCAGGTCATGGTCATCTCGTTCCAGGTGAAGCCGTTGGGAGCGTAGGTCTTCACCTTGTCGGAGATGTTGGGGTTGGAGTTGTACTGGATGAACTCGCTCATGTTGCGCACGAAGCACTTGCCGTACATCATGTTGTTGCTTTCGGCGAAATTCAGGAAATAGAACGAGTACTCGAGCGAGGCGCCCAGCGGCACTCCGTACTGGATCTGGAACGCGTCGGTGTACCGCCCGACGATCGTCTCGGCGCCGTAGGTGATGGGCTCGCCGGTGCCGACACGGCCCTGGCGGAACTCAGCGGGCCAGTCGGCCATGTCATCGGCGTCGAGCGAGCTCCAGACACGGTTGTTCTCGATCCGGTTGACCGCGTCCCGCATGATCTCGCCGCTGCCGGCCAGGGAGATTACCAGGTCCCTGGCCTCGAGGCTGCCGACGCCGCCCTTGCAACTGCAGCCGCGGTCCCAGGCGACCATCGTATCCTCGCAGGCGCCGTCGCCGTCCAGATCAACCACCCCGTTGGGGCTGTAGCTCAGGCCGCCGCCGCCGAACATGTTGCCCGAGCCTTTGGGTATCTGCCAGGTGTGGTTGGTGACCGAATACAACCCGGCGTAGAGCGGATTTTCCGAGTTTACGCTGATAACCAGCCCCAGGTTGTTGCCTTCCGCTCGCTTCATCTGTTTCCATTCCGCGGACGCGGGGCCGGCCAGAGCTGCGAGCAGCGCCGCCAGGACCAGATGACTGATCAGTCTCATGTTTTTGTTCACGTTGTTCTCCTGATAAATCCGTATTGAAAAGCCTCGGAGCGTTCAGATACGGTGCCGGGTGCGCCTGTGCCGGACAAACGGGTCCGGCCGGGCCCGGGCGGGCCTCCGCCCCCCCTGCGACAGCACGCTCAGAAGTCGAAGCTGGCGCCAAGCCTGATCTGGCGGGCCAGGCCCCAGCGGTTCTTGTTCATGGTCGCGAACATCATGTCATAGGCCATGGCGCCCTTGGCGGCTTCGTCCAAGGTCAGGATACCGTCTTGGTTGAAATCCGCCTGGAACCGGGAGCGGTTGAGGTCAGACAGGTTGGGATCATTCCAATCCAGCACCAGCCCGCCGGTCTGATCGGCGTAATCCTCGTAGGAGTAGTCCCTGGGATACTGGTAATTGACCTTGCGGTCGAGGACGTTGAAGATTTCGCAGGAGAAGCTCAGGTTTTTCCTGCCCGCCAGACGGAACATCTTGCTCAGGCGCAGGTCGAGATTGGTGTTCCACTTGCCGCGGAAGAAGTTCAGCCCGCCGATCGGCTTGCCGTCCAGCTCCGTCATCCAGGTGTAGTCGATCGACTGTCCGCCCATGCTGTAGAGCGGCTCCCCGCTGGTGAGGGTGAACACCGGGTTGACCCGCACGTCTTTCAGGATCAGGCCCAGGGTGCTCCCGCCGCGGAAATCCTCGGGGAACACGTAATTGAAATTGGCCGAAATCTTATGGGTCTGGTCGCCGTTGATCGGGCGCAGCTCATCCGGCGGGGTGAAAGTCTCGCCGGTGGAGGGATCGAGATAGTTGGCCCAGTTGTAGGTGGAGCCGTACTGGCTGCCGGTGGTCCGGGAGAACTGGAGCGTGTAGTAGAGGTTGAGCGCGAAATTGTTGGAGAAACGCTTCTTCAGGCTCAGGTCGACGCCCTTGATGTTGCCGTTGTCCCGGTTGGTGTAGCCGGTCTCGTAGGCGCGGATGCGGCGCTCGCTGTGGTACTGCCAGTAGTCGCGGAAGAATTCCTTCTCCGCCACGTTGCCGGTCACGTCGCGGTAGTAGGCCACCAGGTCGAGCACGATGTCATTGGAGGCCAGGTAGCTCACCCCGGCCTCGAACGCGTCCGAGCGCGAGTAGCCGAGGTCGCCGGGGTTTTCACCGTTGAAAATGAACGACAGGCTGGGCAACTGGGTGAACACGCCGTAGGCGAAGCGCATCTGGGCCTTGTCGGTCACCGGGAAAGCGACATCGAAGCGGGGCGAGAACTCGCTGATCGTCTTGGGAGAATAGTCCTGCCCCCACTGGTCGCCGTTGCGGATGCCCCAGTTGGTCTTGGGCCGGAACGCGTCGTAGCGCAGGCCGTAGTCGAGGACGAAATCGCCCAGGTCGGTCCGGTTCTGGACATAGAGCGCCAGCATGTCGGGCGAGTAGGCGAACTCGTTCTGGATGTCGCGGGTGGGGTGCATGGCGTGGATGTCGAACATCCGGTTGGTGAACTTGGTGTACTGCATCCCGAGCTTGGCCCGGTTCTGGCGGTTGAGCTGGATGTCCAGGTCGCCCTTGAAATTGTCCTGCTGCTCGCGCAGATAGCGGTAGGTCAGGAAATAGAGCCAACTGCGGTCATCCTGGTAGAAAGGCGTCTGGACGGCCCAGGTCCGGTGCCAGCCGGTCTCGCCGTCCGGGAAATACCGGCGCTTGTCGGCGGCCTCGAACGGCCACTCGCGGTTGGGGTAGACCTCGTTCTCGAACTGTACATCGTGCAGGGCCCAGCTCATGAACGTATCGCGCTCCCAGTTGACCTTGGGCGTGGCGCTGTTGATGTCCTGGTTGCGCATGTTGTTGTAGCGGAACTGCAGCGAGGCGCTGCCCGAGGCCCGTTTCAGGAAATCCCAGTCGAAACCGGCCAGCAGGTTGGAGGTGCGGGTGCGGCGGGCGTAGCTCTGGGCGATCACGATCTGGTCCACGTTGCCCCAGCGCTCCTGCCAGGGGGCGTAGGGCAACTGGTCCCGCGTCACCACCCCGTCGTAGAAATAGTTGCCGTTGTCTTTCTGCGGATAGGAGTTCTGGATGCGGGAGAAATTGAGGCTGGAGATCAGTTTCAGGTTGGTGACCGGGGAATAGGTGATCTTGCCCGAGGCGAGCGTCCGGTCGAGCCAGTTGAGCGGCTGGCGCACCGGGTTGGCGGGCGAGAACAGCGACTGGTTGGTCCCGGTCCTCTGGCCGTAGGACTGGCGGGCCAGGTGGAACTCCTCCAGGGTGAACGGCGTGTACTTGAGGTTCAGGTCGGGGTCGTTGATCACGGCGGCGTTCAGGTGGTTGACAAAGTCCTGGTTGACCGCGCGGAAACCCTCATCGGCGTGGGTGGGCTGACGGTCGGCCATGCCCTGGATTTCGCCCGAGCCGTAGAAATAGAGGTTGGGCACGATCGGGATCGGCCCGCCGATGCCCACCTGGAGCTGGTTGTAGCCGTAGTCGGAGGTGCGGGGGTTCTGCTCGTCGGTGGTGAACCGCACATGCCCGTCCAGTGTGGCGCCGCCCTCGCGGGTGACAATGTTGATGATGCCGGACTGGGCGTTTCCGAACTCGGCCTGGAATCCGCCGGTGATGATGTCGACTTCCTCGACCGCACCGGTGGAGAAATCGAGCGGGGTGGCATCCTCGCCCAGCCCGGCGACCTCCTGCTGCCAGACCCAGGCGCCGCTTTCACGGTCGATGTCGTGGAAATCGCGGAACTGGTTGGCGGTGTAGTTGCGCACGGTCACCCCGTCGATGACCATCGCCTCCTCGCCCACACGGCCGCCGCGGATACGCAGGCCGCGGCTCAGGGCGTCCGAGCCGCCTGTCTGCACGCCGGCTTCGAGCACCATCAGGTCCTCGAGCTTGGTGGCGGGCATCTCGGTGATCTGCTCGGAGGTCATGCGCTGCTTGGAGACCGTGTTGTCGCGGGGCATCAGCACTTCCATCTCGCCCTCGATGGTGATCCCCTCGAGCTCGATCACGGTGGAGCTGATCTTGAAATTGATCGTCGTGGTCTGGCCGGCCAGGATCATGTTGCTGGCGATGGTGGTTTTCTGGTAGCCGGTGTGGGTGACAGTGAGGGAGCGGTCGCCGGGCGGGACGTTCAGGATGAAATAGTAACCGTCGGCGTTGGTGACGTTGCCGAGCCGGGTGCCGTTCACCGTCACCTGCGCCCCGGCCAGGGGCAGGCCGGTGTCCGAATCCCGGACATAGCCCTCGATCTTGCCGGTGGAAAGCTGTGCGACCAGGCTCGCGGCGAATGAAACCAGCAGGAACGCAACGAGCATCACCGCCATCCGTATCGTTCTTGTTTGCTGCATTTAACGCCTCCATTCAGCATCGGATAGAGAGAACTGTCGACCGTAAAAGAAAGATCAATAGGCTTTATCCCTCCTTTCTTCTGTCTGTGGTTGCCGGCTGCGGTCTGAAGCGCCCGACCTTTAGTCAGCCTTGATTTCCCTGCTTTCCGGCATGCTACAGCTCGTCCCGGATGCGTGCCAGAGTTCTCATGAACAGTTTCAGGTCCAGCGGCTTGGAGAAAAACGTGCAGCCCGACCCGGCCTCGAGCGCCACCCGGTCCAGGTTGTCATCCGGGCAGGCCGACATCAGGATCACCGGAGTGGCGGGGCTGATCTGGCGTATCTGCCGCAGGACTTCCAGCCCGTCCAGACGCGGCATCTCGTAGTCGGTGATCACCAGGTCGAACCCGCCGGAGCGCGCGGCGGCCAGGGCTTTCTGCGGATCGGTGAAACGCTGGCTGGAAAATCCCTTGCGCTCCAGCAGCAGGCCGAGGTTTTCCAGGCTTTCTCTGTCATCGTCGATCAGGAGTATGTGCATTCGAACGGGCCGGACTGGATCAAGAGGGATGGTTCTGGGATCAGAATTCAGCTTGATACGGATTACTTAAGCGCTGAAGGAGAAAGGGCAAAAGGGGTGCCGGGCGGTTGTCAAGTTGTTGATGGTTGGAAAATATAGAGATATAAGAAAGCACGTTAAGTGCCGGGGGTGATAAATGTTTTACCTGTGATAAAAAAATTATCACCAAGATTTTTACCACCGGGACACTGCGGAGGCGAAGCAGTAGAGGCAGTCGAACAGGCAGGGACAGGAGTGCGTCAGGAGCCTTTTCGCATCTTATTGCGCAGCGAGTTCCGGGCGATGCCGAGGAAAGCGGCGGCCTTGGACTTGTTCCCCTCGAACTTGTCCAGCACGGCGTTGATCACCGCGGCCTCCACCTCCTGCAGGTCGAGCCCGGGGCCGGACAGGTCGATAGTCACTGCATCCGGACAGCCGCCGGAGGTCGAGGCGGGTTCCAGCGGGACAGCAGGGGCGCTGAGCGAGGAGAAATGCAGGTGCTCGGGCAGGATTTCCTCGCCCTCGAACAGCAGCACCGCGCGCTCGACAGTGCTCTGGAGCTCGCGGACATTGCCGGGCCAGTCGTAGCTCTCCAGGGAGGCGACCGCCTCCTCGCTGAACGACCGGAAGCGGCTTTTTTTCTGCGAGGCGTACTGTTCCAGGAACATCGCGGCCAGGGGGGCGATATCCTCCTTGCGCTCCTTGAGCGGCGGGATCGTGATCTTGCCGATACTCAGCCTGAAATAGAGGTCCTCGCGGAACTCACCGCTCTGGACCAACTGGGCCAGGTTCCGGTTGGTGGCGCAGATTATCCGCACGTCCAGGCTGATCTTTTTCAGGCCCCCCACGCGGAAGAAATCGCGCTCCTGGATGACCCGCAGCAGCTTGGGCTGCATCTCCAGGGGCAGGTCGCCGATCTCGTCCAGAAAGATCGTGCCACCCTGGGCCAGCTCGAACTTGCCCATCCGGCCCTCGCGCCTGGCGCCGGAGAAAGCCCCCCCGGCGTAGCCGAACAGTTCGCTTTCGAACAGGCTGGGCGCGATGGAGGAGCAGTTGAGCGGGACGAACGCGGAGGTGACCTCTCCGCCGCCGCCGTAGTGCACGAGCCGGGCGACTATTTCCTTGCCCACGCCTGTCCGGCCCTCGATCAACACCGGCACGCTGCGGTCCTGGTGGAATTTCCCGGCGGTCGCCACCACCTCGCGCATGGCCCGGGAGTGGATGCACAGCCTTCCGATGCCGACAACCTGCGAATAGGCCTTGCGCAGCAGATCGAGCTGGGAGTGCGATTCCCGGGTGGCCTCGGCCAGCTTGTCCTCGAAGTGGTGTGTCAGCTCATCGTTCTCGCTCAGCAGGCACTGGTGCTCCTCGATGCGGCCTATCACTGCCCGGAGCTCTTTCATGTTGACCGGCTTGTTGAGATAGTCGTAGGCCCCGCTGCGCAGCGCCTCGATCGCCGAGTCCATGGCGCCGTGGCCGGTGAGCAGCACCATGTCGGTCCGCCTGCCTGCGGGCAGCGCCTTGATTTGTTTCAGCAGGGTCAAGCCGTCCATCCTGGGCATGCGGATATCGCTGAGGACCATGGGGAAAGGCTCCCGCTCGAACAGGCCCAGCCCCTCGCTGCCGTCGCCGCAGCAGACCACCTGGTGCCCCATCCGCCGCTCGATGTAGTCCTTCAGGGCCTCGCTCGCCGACAAATCATCCTCTACCAGCAGGATACGCATCGCCTGTCACCTTCTTAAGCTGGAGGGAAATCCAGTCTGAATTTGGCTCCGCCGCCCTGCTCGTTGCGGGCCAGGATCGTTCCGTGGAAGCTTTCCACGAACTTGAGGACAATGGCCAGACCGAGGCCGGCGCCCTGTCCGGGTTCCTTGGTCGAGTAGAACGCGTCGAATATCCTGTCCTCATCCCCCTCTGCAAATCCCTTGCCGTTGTCGGCAACCTCCAGGACCACGCGCCCGTCCCGCTCCGTGGTGAGGATAGTGATTTCCTTGCCCGGCTGCTCCACCTGATCCAGGGCATGGATCGCGTTGACCGTCAGGTTGATCACGATCTGCTCCAGGTGGATCCGGTTGCCCTGCACGGGCGGCAGGTCCTGCCCGAGTTCCAGGCGCAGCTCGATGCCGTGGGAGCGTATCTGCGTTTCGATCAGGGACAGGGCGCCCGCGACCGCGTCGTTCAGGCTGCACAGCTCCTTTTCGATCCTGGCCGGCGCGATCCAGAACTCTTTCATGTGCTCGATGATTTTGCTGATGCGGAGCACCTGGGTGAAAATCTTCCTGATCATTCCCAGGTATTCCTCGGAGGTGCTCACGATATTGTCCTGCTCGTAATCCATCAGGGCGCCCTCCGAGATTATCCGCATGGTGTTGAGCGGCTGGTTGATCTCGTGGGTGATCCCGGCGGCCATGACTCCGATGGAGGCCAGACGGCTGGCTTTCTCGGCCATTTTTACGGCCTCGGTCTGTTTCTGCTCGGCCTCCAGCCGGGCCTGGTACTCGGTGTGAAGGTCCTTGGTGCGTTCCTTGACCAGGCGTTCGAGGGTCAGGTGACGGTGGACCGCGAACCCGAGCAGAAGGACTATCACCGTGCCGCCGATACTTGCCACGACCTGGAACGCGGTCTCGCGGTACCAGGGCAGCAGGACAGTGAACTCGAAGCCGGTCGGGTAGGGGTCGGCGTTCAGGTTGACATCCATCGCCCGGACCTCGAACCGGTGCGCCCCGTACGGCAGGTCGTTGAACCAGGCGACATTGCCGGTGCGGAAAGGCGACCATTCCGCGTCATCCAGACGGTAGGAGAACAGCAGACGGCTGGGCCGGGTGTGGTTCCATTTGTCGGCCCCGGCAAACTGGAGCCTGGCCTCACCTTTCGGCGGCACCTGGCGCGGGTTGTCCCGCTGGAGGATGAGGGTCTTGGGCGGGTCGGGGTCGGCCTCGGGATGGAAAAGGCTGAGCCCGTGGATCGTCCCGGCCCAGACCCGGCCCCGGCTGTCCGGGAGCACGGCCGAGGCGGCGGTGTTGGGCAGGCCGTCCTCCGAGGTGTAGGTTATCCAGCAGCCGTCATGCAGACGGTGAACCCCGGTCCCCGAGGCGACCCACAGGTCGCCGCCCGGGACCTCCTTCACCGCGAAAGTGACATCGAGGCCCTTGCGGACCGGCTCCCAGCGCTTCCCGTCATAGGCGTAGAGAGCGTCCCGGCCCGTTACCAGGATCCTGCCGTCGGCCAGTTGGATGATATCGAACACGCCGCCGCCCTCGTAGCCATCCCCGGGGCCGAACTGCTTGAATTCACCGTCTTTGAGCAACCCCAGGCCGTGGTCGTGGGAGGGAGAGCCGATCCAGAGACCCCCCTCACGGTCTTCAAGAAGGCATTGAATCACATAATCTTCCGGGAAACTGACCACCGGCTTGAACTCTTTCCCGTCGTACAGCTCGATCCGCTCCACTATCGAGTCGCTTTTCGCGTAGGTCACGATCCAGAGCTTGCCGTCCCGGCCCAGCGCGCCTTTCAGTATGCTCCGGTTCGAGGTGGGGCCCTGAGGGTCGCTGTAGGGGATGAACTCGAACCTCTCGCGCTCCGGGGAAAAGACGAGCAGGTGCTTGTAGTAATAGACATTGATTCCCATCCTGCCGTCGGCCAGCGGGAAGAACACTTTCGCGCCGCTGTCCTGGGTGTAGATGCCTTTGGGCATTTCGTAGGTCCGCCAGCGGCCGTTTTCGTATATCAGCAGCCGGGTGTTCGTGCAGACCCAGACCCGGCCCTCTCTGTCCTCGCAGATGGAATTGATAATCTCGTTTTCTTGCAGCAGCTCCGTGGGCGTGCGCCAGAGAGGAGGGCTGTAGCGGGCCAGGCCGTAGGAGGTCCCGACCCAGAATATGCCGTCGCGCTCGACCTGGACATCCAATATCTCTCCGGACAGTATTCCCTCCTGCTCCTTGATTGCATAGCCGTTTTCGAGTACGTGACACAGGCCGTCGCCCTCGCTGAGCGTCCAGTAGCCGCCCTCCAGTCCGGGCCAGCCCAGCAGCACCGGCACGGGCTGTCCCGGCGGAGCGTGCCAGCCGGTCTTGTCTTCGATCAGCAGTTCCCGGCGGTCCTCACCGGCCCGTGTGGCGACGACAAACAGCCGGCCGCTGTCGCTCACGGTCGGCGAGCTGAAATGACGGCGCCCGCCCCAGGCGGCAATGTTTTTCAGACTTTTAATTTCACCGCTCTGAAGATCCATATCCAGCTTGACCAGGCCGTTGTCACCGGAAATCCACAGGCTCCCGTCGTGGGACTGTGTCAGGTCCGTGAATTCACCGAGCCGGGTGTCGGAGGTGCTCAGCACGGTGTCGGTCCGGTTGAGCCCGGCGTCGAAAAGCATCAGGCGGTCGGGCATCAGATAGAAGAGCTTGTTCTGTCCGCCGGGCAGGAACGGGATGAACTTGTGGGCGACATCCTGAAACAGGGGGTTGTTTATTTCCTCGATCCTGAACTGTATCCAGCGGTCGTTCTGGAAGAGCTGGATGCCGTTGGAGTAAAGCGACCACAACTGGCCGGAGTTGCTCTCCTTGACCACCAGGTTCCGTCCGGGCGAGGGGATTTTGTGCACGAGCAAGCCGTCGGCGCTGGGCCAGCCGTCCAGGTAGCTCAGGCTGTCAATTCCCCCGTGGGCCACCCAGACCCTGCCGCTGGGCCCGATGGAGATGAACCTGGACCAGGATTCGGTCAGGCCGTCCGCGGAGGTGAAAAACCTCCAGTTGGACAGAATCTTATCATCTGCCTGCCCCTCACCGGCAAAACACAGTGCGGAAACAAGAACGACAAGTGTCAGCCTGTCACGCAGAACAGCCAACCGGGCCTCCTACTCACTCGGGATAACAGGGGCAGGCAGCGTAACTCTATCGGGTTACAGCATTATAGGCTTGTCTCGGTTTGGACGGATTCATTTTCCTGCAGTGCAAGCATACCAAGAAATCCGCCCGATGGCGAGGGTTTTCATTGACGGGTCAAGGCGGAGTTGTTGAAACCGGGACAGCTCAGCCGGATAATCGGCTAAGGCCCTCATGCCATAAAAAGAGCGGACCTGCTTGTGCTTGCAGGTCCGCTCTTTTGTTCAGGGTCAGGCCGGTTTGGGTTGAATCAGCGCAGCAGTCCGCAGGCATCCGCGCGGAAAGCCAGGCTGCGCCCGCCCAGGCGCACTTCGATCTTTTCCTTGTCCTGCGTGACCGAGCACTCCACCGGGGCGTCGGTGTCATCGGCGATATCCAGCACGTGCAGGAACAGGAAATCCTGTCCGGCGGCCCCGGCCGGCGCCACCTCCACCCGGCCCGCGCCCATGTCGGGCAGGGGTTTCTGGTGCCCCACCGGCTCGATTTTCTTGCCACCCGAGACAAAGCCCTCCACCCAGCTCTGCTGGGCATCTTTGGGCAGGAGCGTGCTCACCCGCACCCGTGCTCCCTCGCGCCGCACGGTGAAAGTGCCTTTGGCCGTCTCCAGCTCCGGCACGGCCACGCAGTGCCAGAGCACGTGCGGCTCCAGGCCCGCGCGGGCCGTGCGCACGCGGTCCAGGACCACCAGCCAGCGGTCGTCCAGGAACGCCAGTTCGCGGGTGACCCGGGCGGCGCGTCCGACCGGGTAGGCGGCGGTCATGTCACCGGCCACATAGGCCAGGCCGGGCTGATCCTGATAGTCCAGGATGGAGCCGGTCTCGGCCAGCGTGTCCGCCATGTACATGGCCATGGTGGAGTCACCCTGGCTGTGGAACGCCCGCTGGACTCCGGTGTCGCCCGGCACGGCCGGGTCGAGGATCAGCACGGTGTTATGGGCCACGCTCAGGCGCCAGTATTCCATGCGGAACGGGCCGTCGAACGTGAGGTAGCTGCCGCTGTCCAGCAGAAGCGGAGCGCGGCGGTAGACATCCAGGTGCCCCTGGTCGAAATGGCCGTGGTCATCGAAATAGTCACCGCACTTGAAAAACACCGTGGTCCCGTTGTCGGTCCAGTCGCTTTTCCAGACCAGCATCCCGGTGCCGTCCCGGCTGAACAGCCGCCGGGTGGGAAGGCTGGACGGGGAGACCGCGGGTGCATCCGGGTCGTAGAAGACAAAATAGGTGTAGGCCGTGGGTTCCTCGGTCACCCGGCCCTGGTCCTGCTCCCACATCAGCTTGAGGAATCCCTGGCCGATGGAATCACCGTAGGCCTGGCTGCGCTCGGCCGCGGCGCGGAACGAGTATGCGTCGGACAGGATGCTGTAGCTGTCGCCGAAACGCAGGTAGGAGCGGTTGGGGTAGCGGCCGTAGATCAGGAACAGGGTCTCTTTGCGGGCCCAGTCGCCTTCCTGCGCGATCTGCTTCCACAGGTCCTCGCCCGTGGCGGAGGTCCAGGCGCTGATGAAATGGCCGGTCAGCCACTCGGTGTACTTGCGGCCGTAGCCGAACCCGTTGTGCACCGAGCCGTCCTGCAGGCGCCGCGCCGGGAAGAGCTTGTCCCGGAAATAGTCGCGGGCGAACGCGGCGTAGCGGTCGGCCTGGGGATGGTGGCCGTGCAGGGCCAGCCCGGCCAGGCCCACACCGGTGGCCCAGCCGTACATGCGCGTGTGGAAAATGTGCGCCCCGGAGCCGAGGTCATGGATCAGGCTGTCCGCCCCGGCGGCCAGGTTCGCCACGGCTTTGGCCTTGG